>NZ_JBEXTV010000053.1:0-58464 GCF_040628835.1 Streptomyces sp. NPDC006134
GGGGGGGGCGGTGGGCACCGCCCCACCCCCGGCCGGGCGTCGGCAGGGGGCCTGTGGCGTGAACGGCGCCACGGGCCCCCTGCCGTTCCGTCTCCCGCCCCTGCGCGGCTCACGCGTCGCCGGAGCCGAAAGATTTCAGCCCTGAGAGACCGTCCGGGCAAGGCGCCCGCACGGCGTGGGACGTGCGGCATCAGGGCAGGTCACGCCGTATTTCCGCAGGAACGAGGGAGGGGTGGGTTCCAGCCGGATTGGCCTGCGTGTCTTGTGCCTGGGCAGCGCAATATTTAGGTTCGGTAACCGTTGTTTGATCTTCGTACGGTGATGCGGCTGGGTGGCAAGGGGAGGGGCTGCCGGTGAGTTCGGCCGGTTCGGCGCGTGGCGCGACCGTCGGGGCGGGGCTTCCCGAGGCCGGCCCCGGCAGGGGCCGTGACGGCGGTCGCCGCGACACGGACGTGGGAAGCGTCCGTACCAGGCACCACGCGAGCGTGGGAATTCCGTAGGCCACCGCGTCTTCACCCGTTTTCCTCCGCGTCATGTGACGCGCGTATTTCCTGTCCTTGTTGACCGTCACGTGCGGCCGGTTTCCCGTGCGCCGGGCCACGTCGTGGCCCGGGTGCGGGTCTGCCGTGCGCTTTCCATCTGAAGGGCTTCCCCATGGAAGAGCTGAGAGAGCGGGATGAGGATGCGATTCCGCTTCCGGAATGCGGACTTCCTGAAGCTTTCGAGAAGCAGGTCGCGCAGTCCCCGGAAGCGGTCGCGGTGGAACACGGGGAGGAATCCCTCTCCTACGCGGAGCTGAACGAACGGGCCGACCGGCTCGCCCGGCTGCTCGCCGGGGCCGGGGCGGCCCCGGGGGGACGGGTCGGTGTCCTCCTGGAGCGTTCCGCCGCCGTGGTGGTCACCCTGCTCGCCGTGGCCAGGACGGGCGCGGCCTACGTCCCACTGGACACCCGTTCCCCCGAGGCCCGGCTGCGCGGCATGGCGGACAGGACCCGCTGCGCGGTGCTGGTCGTAGACGACGGCACCCGGGGGCATCCGGTGGCGCGGGGGCGGCGCACCGTGCGGGTGCGCCCGGACGGGCTGCCCGCGGGCGCGGGCGGGGACCAGGGCGTGCTGCCCGCCGCCGGGCCCGGCCCCGACGACCTGTTGTATGTCATGCATACGTCAGGATCGACCGGTGTCCCCAAGGGCGTACGGGTCACCCACCGCAACGTCATGGCGCTCGCCTCGGACCGGGTCTGGCGCGGCGGGGCGCACGAGCGGGTGCTCTTCCACTCACCGCACGCCTTCGACGCCTCCACCTACGAGCTGTGGGTGCCGCTGCTGTCGGGCGGCCGGGTCGTCGTGGCCCCGGAGGAGGTCAACGCGGTCCTGCTGCGCCGGCTGCTGGAGAGCGGACGCGTCACGGCGCTGTGGCTGACGGCGGGACTGTTCGGCGCGCTCGCCGCGGGCGACCCGGGCTGCCTGCGGGGGGCGAAGGAGGTGTGGGTCGGCGGTGACGTCGTCCCCGCGCACGCGGTGCGGCAGGTCGTGGCGGCCTGCCCCGGCATCACCCTCTACAACGGGTACGGCCCCACCGAGACGACCACCTTCGCCACCCGCCACCGCATCCACCCCGGCCCGCCGGTGGGTGAGGACATCCCCATCGGCCGCCCGATGGACCACACCCGCGTCCACCTCCTCGACGACGGCCTGCGCCCCGTCCCCGACGGCGAGGTCGGGCAGCTGTACGTGGCCGGCGCCCACGTGGCCGCCGGGTACGAGGGCCGCGAGGAGCTGACCCGGGAACGCTTCCTGCCGGACCCCTTCGGCGCGCCCGGGGAGCGGATGTACGCCACCGGCGACCTGGCCCGCCGGGACGCGGACGGCGTCCTGCACTACGTGGGCCGCGCCGACCGCCAGGTGAAGATCAACGGTTTCCGGATCGAGCCCGGCGAGACCGAGGCCGCGCTCGTGCGGCACCCCGCGGTGGCGCAGGCGGCCGTGACGGTGGAGAAGGACCCGTCGGGCGGCGGGCGGATCCTCGCCTACGCCGTACCGGCGCACGCGGCGGGAGCCGACGCGGCGGCCGTGCGGCACGACCTGGAGGCACAACTGCCGTCGTACCTCGTCCCCGACGAGCTGGTCTTCCTGCCCTCCCTCCCGCTCACCGCCAACGGGAAGATCGACCGGGCCCGCCTGGCCGGTCACGGCAGTGTGCCCGCGCTGGTGGAGCGCTGGGTGCGGCGGCGGCCCGACGCGCCCGCCGTGCACGACCCGGTGGCCGGCACCTCACTGACCTACGCCGAGCTGTGGCGGCGGGCCGGAGCGCTCGCCGGGGAGCTCGCCGCCCGCGGCATCGGCCGCGGCGACCTGGTCGCCGTGGACCTGCGCCGGTCGGCCGAGCTGGTGGTGGCGTTCCTCGGGATCGCCCGCTCGGGCGCCGCCTACCTGCCGCTCGACCTCCAGGCGCCGGCCGAGCGGGTGGCGGACGTGCTCGCCGAGTCCGGTGCCGTCGCCGCGGTGGCCGGGGCCGAGAGCCGCATCCCGGCCGGGGTGCCGGTGCTGCGCGCGGACCGGACGGCGGACGGCGGCGACACGCCCGCACCGCCGGCCGGCGCGGGCGGCGAGGACCCGCTCTACGTGACCTACACCTCCGGCTCGACCGGGCGGCCCAAGGGCGTGGCCGTACCGCACCGGGCGGTCCTGCGGCTGGTGGAGGGCGCGGAGTACTGCCCGATCGAGCCCGGTGACCGGGTGGCGGGCACCTGCAACCCGGCCTTCGACGTGACGACGTGCGAGATCTGGTCCACGCTGTGCGCGGGCGGCACCGTGGTGCCGCTGCCGACCGTCACCGAGCTGGCCCTGGACGAGTGGATCGCGCTGGTGCGCGACCAGCGGATCGCGGTGATGTTCCTGACCACCTCGCTGTTCCACACGGCCGCCTGGGAACAGCCCGACGCCTTCTCCTCCCTGCGCACCCTCGTCGTCGGCGGCGAACAGCTCGACCTGGCCGCGGCCCGGCGGGTGCTGGCCGCCGGACCGCCCGAGCGGCTGGTCAACGGATACGGCCCCACCGAGGCGACCGCGTTCGCCACCTGGTTCCTGTGCACCGGGACGACCCTCGCCGGGCGGGAACGCGTCCCCATCGGCCGGCCGCTGCAGCAGACCACGGCCCACGTCCTCGACGACGAACTCGCGCCGGTCGCCCCCGGCGAACCGGGCGAACTGTGCCTGGGCGGCCCCGGAGTGGCACTGGGCTACCTCCACCGCGACGACCTGACCGCCGAGCGCTTCGTCACCGAACCCCGCACCGGCGAGCGGATCTACCGCACCGGCGACCTGGTACGGCTGCTGCCCGACGGCGAGCTGGAGATGCTGGGCCGGCGCGACCGGCAGGTGAAGCTGCGCGGCTTCCGGATCGAGCTGGAGGAGATCGAGCGGGCCGCGGTCGCCACCGGCCTGGTCGAGGCCGCGTTCGTGGAGAAGGTGGACGAGGGCACCCTCGCGGGCTGCGTCCTGCCCGACACGTCCTGCCCGGCCGCCCCCGAGGACCTGCCCGCCGCGCTGTCGGCACGGCTGTCCGAGCGCCTGCCGGACTACATGGTGCCGGCCCGCTGGCTGGTCCTCGACGAACTGCCCATCGGCTCCACCGGCAAGGCGGACCGGTCCCGCATGCTCGAACTCCTCGGCCGGCCTCAGGAACGCGCCGGGCGGCAGACGGCCACGGACCTGCGCACCCCCACCGAACGGCTCCTGGCCGAGATGTGGTCCGACCTCCTCGACACGCCGGTGACCTCCCGCGACGCCTCGTTCTGGGACCTCGGCGGCCACTCCCTGCGCGGCGTCACCCTGGTCGCTCGCATCCGGGAACGCCTCGGCGCCCGGCTGCGGCTGCGCGACCTGTTCCGGCTGCCGGTCCTCGCCGACCTGGCCGCGCACATCGACGCGCAGACCCAGGGGAACGGGACCGCCCCGGCCGCGCCCGCCGCCCCGGCACCCGAGGAGAGCCCGGCCTCCGCGTTCCAGCAGCAGATCTGGCTCGCCCAGAGCCTGGACCCGCAGCCCGGCCTGTACAACGTCCCCTTCGCCTGGCGGGTCGAGGGCCGTCTCGACGCTCAGCGCCTGGCCGCCGCGCTCGAACGGGTGGTGGCGCGGCACGAGGCCCTGCGCACCACCTTCGCCCAGCGGCCGGACGGGCTGCGCCAGCTCATCGGGCGGCCCTGGCGCCCGGAGGTCCGCCAGGAGAGCTGCGCCGGCCGGGAACAGCTCGGCGCACTGCTGCGGGACACGGCCGGCCGGCCCTTCGACCTGACCGGCGGACCGCTGCTGCGGGCCGGTCTCATCGACGGCCCCGACGGGCAGATCCTGACCCTGACGGTGCACCACATCGTCTTCGACGTCTCGTCGCTGCCGGTGCTCCTGGAAGACCTGCGGCAGGAGTACGAGGGACACGGCGGTGAACGCGGCGGACCGCAGTACCGGGAGCTGGTCGCCGCCACCGAGCGGCCGGACCCCGAGGGACTGGCCCGCTGGACGCAGCGGCTGCGCGGCGCCCCCAGCCGGCTGGAACTGGCCGCCCCCCGGGAGGCCGGCCCGCACGGCAGGGTGCCGCTGGAGCTGCCCGCCGGCCTGCTGCACCGGATGCGGCCGGTGCAGGAACGGCTCGGCATGTCCTGGTTCATGGTGGCCGCCGCGGCACTCGCCGGGCTGCTGCACCGCTGGACCGGGGCCGAGGAACTGACCTTCGGCTTCCCCGCGGACACGCGGGAGGGCGACACCTTCGCCCGGGTGCTCGGGCCCTGCCTGAACACGGTCGTCGTACGCTCCCGCTGCACCGCCGGCACCACGGTGACCGAGCTGCTCGAAACGGTCCGGGACGGGGTGCTGGACGCCCTGGAGGACCGGCACGTGCCGTTCGGCGCGGTGGTGGAGGCCCTCAACCCGCCCCGCACGGCGGGCGGCACGCCCTACCTCGACGTGGTCCTCGCCCCGCAGGTGCGCCCCGCCACCCCGCCGCGGATCGGCGGCTGCGCGCTGCTGCCGGTCACGGACGCGGACGGGACGGCGACGACCGGGAAGTTCGCCCTGACCGTGGGGCTGACGGTGACCGGCGACCGCATGAGCGGGGAACTCCTGTACCGGGGGGACCGCCTGTCGGCCGGGCAGGCGCGGGAGCTGGGGCGGGCCTACCCGGAGTTCCTGGCCGGGTTCGTGGCGGGCGCGGACGGCGACGCGGCGGTGAGCGTGCACGGCCTCGCCGCCTCCCTCCCCCCGCGGCCGGCCGCCGCCGACGCCGCGCCCCGCACCGGGGCCGGGGCGGGCCCGGCGGACACCGCCGCACCGCAGACGGGCGCCGACGACGGTGCCGAGCGGCGCGTCGCCGCCCTGTGGGCCGCCGTCCTCGGCCTGGACACCCCCGACGCCCTGCGGCCCGAGGACAACTTCTTCGACCGCGGCGGCACCTCCCTGAAGCTGGTCACCCTGCACGCCGAGCTGTGCCGCGCCTTCGGCACCGACCTGCCGATCCAGCGGCTGTTCGAGAACACCACCGTCCGGGCGATGGCCCGCATGGCCGCGCAGCCGCACACCCGGCCGGCACCGCCCGCGGCGACGGACCTGGACGCACGGGTCGCCGCCCGGCGGCGTGCCCGCCGCCACAGCACGGGAGGGCGCGCGTGAGCACCGCGAGCACACCCGGCGACGAGGGCGCCGTCGCCGTGGTCGGCATGGCCTGCCGCTACCCGGGGGCACCGGACGTGCGCCGCTACTGGCAGGCACTGCGGTCCGGGACCGAGGGCATCACCCGGTTCCGGCGGGAGGACCTGGTGCGGGCCGGAGCCGACCCCGACCTGGTCCGGGACCCGGACTACGTCCCCGCGCGCGGCGTACTGGCCGGGTCGCGGCACTTCGACTGGACGTACTTCGGCTACAGCCGCGCCGAGGCGGCCCTGCTCGACCCGCAGCACCGCGTCTTCCTGGAGTGCGCGGCCACGGCCCTGGACGACGCGGCGCTCGACCCGGAGCGCTTCCCCGGCTGGATCGGCGTGTACGCGGGGAGCGAGGGACCCACCCTGCCGGAGCGGACGGACGTGGACCCGCTGGCCCAGATGATCGGGCGGCGGCCGGACTTCCTGACCACCCGGGCCGCGTACAAACTGGGCCTGCGCGGACCGGCCGTCACCGTGCAGACGGCCTGCTCCACCTCGCTGACCGCGGTGCACACCGCCGTCCAGGGTCTGCTCGCCTACGAGTGCGACGCCGCGCTGGCCGGCGGGGTGTCGCTGACGCCGCACGGCGAGTGGGGCTACCTCCACCAGGAAGGCGGCATCCTCTCGCCCGACGGCCACTGCCGCCCCTTCGACGAGCGGGCCGCCGGGACGGTCCCCGGCGAGGGCGTCGGCATCGTCGTGCTCAAGCGCCTGGAGGACGCGCTGCGCGACGGCGACCGCATCGCGGGGGTGCTGCTCGGCACCGCCCTCAACAACGACGGCGGCGACAAGATCGGCTACACGGCGCCGTCCCTGTCCGGGCAGCGGGACGCCGTCCTGCTGGCGCAGAAGACCGCCGGCGTCGACCCGGCGGACATCACCTACGTCGAGGCGCACGGCACCGGGACCAGGATGGGCGACCCGGTCGAACTCCAGGCGCTCACCGACGCCTTCCGCACCGCCACCGACGCCGTCGGCACCTGCTGGATCGGCGCCGTCAAGAGCAACATCGGGCACACCGGGTCCGCCTCCGGCGTCGCCGGGCTGATCAAGACGCTGCTGATGATGGAACACGGCGAGCTGGTGCCCACCCTCCACTACCGGCGGCCCAACCCGCTGCTCAAGCTGGAGGAGACGCCGTTCCGGGTCTGCGCCGAGCCGGGGCCCTGGCCGGAGCGGAACGGCACCCGGATCGCGGCGGTCAGCTCCTTCGGCGTCGGCGGCACCAACGCCCACGTGGTGCTCGCCGGTTCACCGGTACGGACCCGGCCGCGCCCCCGGAGCGGCGCGCACCTGCTCGCCCTGACCGGCGCCTCGCCCGAGGGCCTGGAGGGACTGCGCGAGGAGTTGGCCGGCCACTTCGACCGGCACCCCGCGACCTCGCTCGCCGAGGCCGCCCGCACCCTCGCCGACCGGCCCCGCCGCCCCCGGCGCCAGGCCGTCGTCGCCGACGGCGCCGAGGACGCCGCCCGCGCCCTGCGCACCGCGCCGCCGCCCGCGCCCGGCACCCTCAAGCGGGTCGCCTTCCTGCTGCCGGGCCAGGGCACGCTCACCGCCGCGGCCGGAGCCGCCCCGTACCGGCTGCTGCCCGGCTTCAAAGCCGCCTTCGACGCCTGGACCGAGACCGTACGGGACGTGTGCGGCGTCGATCTGACGCCGGTGGTCCTGCCGGAGCGGGCGACGGAGGGCTGGTTCGAGGACACCGTGCACCAGCAGCTCGGACTGCTCGCGCTCGGCCACGCCCTCGGCCGCAGCCTGACGGACCTGGGCGTCGCCCCCGCCGCACTCCTCGGCAACAGCATCGGCGAGTACACGGCCGCGGTGCTCGCCGGGGTGTGGACCCCGCAGGAGGCGGCGCGCCTGGTGCACACCCGCGCCCGCGCCATGCGGGACACCGAGCCCGGCCGGATGGCCTCCGTGTCCGCCCCGGCCGCCGAACTCGCCGCCCGGCTCGGCGAGGAGCACGGCGGCGTCGAGGTCGCGGTCGCCGGACCGGGGCGCACCGTCCTGTCCGGGCCGCGCGCCGCCATGGACGCGCTGCTCGCCGGCGACGCCCTCGACGGCCTCGACGTGCGCCTCCTCGACGTGGGCCGCGCCTTCCACTCGGCCGCCATGGAGCAGGCCCTGCCCGCCCTGCGCCAGGCCGTCGCCGCGGTCCCGGGCCGGGCCGCCACCGTGCCCGTGGTGGCCAACGCGTCCGGCACCTGGGCCGACCCGGAGCACCTGCGCACCCCCGGCCACTGGGCGGCCCAGCTGCGCGGCACCGTCCGCCTGGAGGACTGCCTGGGCACCCTGCTCGCCGACGGCTGCGACACCTACGTCGAGCTGGGCCCGGGCACCTCCATGTCCGGGGCGCTGCGCCGGCACCCCGCGTGGGACCCGGAGCACGCCGCCGTACCGCTGCTCGGCGGTGACGCCACCGGCGGCGACCGGGCGCTGCTGCGGGCGCTGGGCACCCTGTGGGAGCGCGGGGCCCCGCTCGACCCGGCCGAACTGGCCGGCGAGCCGCGGCCGTCGCGCTGCTCGCTGCCCGGACACCCCTTCCAGGCGCGGGAACCCGACCGGCCGGCCGCCGCCGGCGGACCCCACTCACCCCGCGGGTCCGGGCAGCCCTATGGGTCCGGGCAGCCCCACGGACCCGAGCCGGCCGGCACCCCCGCGCCGGCTCCCCGCCGGCCCGGCCCCCGGCCCGGACCGTCCACGTCCCTGCGCGCCACGCTGGAACGCCTGTGGTGCGAGGCGCTCGGCGTCGCCTCCGCCGCCGACGGGGACGACTTCCTCGCCCTCGGCGGGGAGTCGCTGATGGCGGTCGGCCTGATGGGCGCCGTACGCCGGCACACCTCGGCCGCCGTGCCGGTCGCCGACTTCCTGGCCGGCCCGACCTTCGGCCGGCTCCTCGGCCTCGTGGAACGAGCCGCCGACCGGTCCCTGCCACCCGGTGTCGTACCACTGCGCCGGGGCACCGGACGGCCCGTCTTCCTGGCCGCCGACTCCCTGGACAGCACCGGCGGATACCGCACCCTCGCCGCCCTGACCGACACCGCGCGGCCGCTGTACGGCCTGGAGAGCGACGCGCCCGCCGGGGCGCGGGTCGAGCAGATCGCCGCCCGGCACCTCACGGCGCTGCGGGCGGTGCAGGCGGAGGGGCCCTACACCCTGGGCGGGTGGTCGTTCGGGGCCGTGGTCGCCCACGAGATGGCACGGCAGCTCACGCGCGCGGGCGCCCGGGTCGACGTCCTGCTCTGCCTGGACGGGTACGCCCCCGGCCGCGGGGGCCTGCCGGCCGGCGCCGATCCG
This sequence comes from Streptomyces sp. NPDC006134, assembly GCF_040628835.1. NCBI lineage: Bacteria > Bacillati > Actinomycetota > Actinomycetes > Kitasatosporales > Streptomycetaceae > Streptomyces > Streptomyces sp. NPDC006134. The sequence continues at coordinate 8,988 of NZ_JBEXTV010000053.1, forward strand.
GCGTTCCTCGCGGCCCAGCTGCGCCTCCAGGCCGACGCGGTCCTCGGCACCGGCGTCCTCGGCGCGAAGCTGCGCCGCGCCCCGGCCCTGCGCCGCGTCTTCCTCGCCCGGATCGGCGCGCTGCTGCGCTACCGGCCCCGGCCCGTGCCCTGCCCGGCCGTCCTGCTGAAGGCCGGGGCCACCCCCGCCACGGCGGCCCGGCTGCGACGGGCGCTCACCCCGCTCTACCCGCGCCTGGAGGTGCGGCCGGTGGCCGGGGACCACTGGTCGATGCTGGCCGAGCCGCACGCGCGCGGGCTCGCCGACGCGTTGGGCGCGGTCCTCGCGGACTTCGAACCATCCGGCGCATCCGGTGACCGTGGCACGGCAGGAGACGAGTGACACCCGTGAAACCCCTCGAAGAACCCCCCACGCCCGCCTCTCCCGCCGGGCAGGAGCAGCCCCCCGGTCCTCCCGGGGACGTGCCGCTCATCCGCAACCGCGACTTCCAGGCGCTGTGGATCAGCCGCTTCCTCGCCTCCATCGGCAAGGAGTCCGCCGAGGTGGCGTATCCGCTGCTGATCCTGGCGATCAGCGGCAAGGCCACGTACGCGGGTGCCGTCGGAGCCGTGCAGCTGCTGACCGCCGGGGCCGCCTCGATCGCGGGCGGCACGCTCGCCGACCGCATGGACCGGCGCCGGCTGCTGCTGGCCTGCGACGGTGTCAGGGCCCTGCTGCTCATCGTCTTCAGCGTGCTGGTCGCCACCGGCCGGGCGAGCGTGCCGGTGGTGTTCGCGCTGGTCGTCGGCTCGGCGCTGTGCCTGGGCCTGTCCGAGCCGCCCGCGCTCGCCGCGATCAAACAGGTCGTGCCACCGGCACAGCTGACGAAGGCGACCGCGCAGAACCAGATCCGGCCGCTCGGCGCCACCGTGGCCGGCGCGCCCATCGGCAGCTCCCTGTTCGGGATCGCCCGCAGCCTGCCGTTCCTCGCCACCGCGCTGACCTTCGTCTGCTCGGCCGCCGCCCTGCTGTTCATCCGCAGGCCCCTGCAGGCCGCGCCGACCGGCAACGCCGAGCGGATGCGGCCCGCGGAGGGCTTCCGGTTCATCGCCCGCACGCCGGTGCTGCTCATCTGGATCGTGTGGATCATGGGCTCCAACATGGCCTTCAACCACACCGGGGCCTTCCTCGCGCTGATCGCCACCGGCCAGGAGCGCGGCGCCTCGGAAGCGGCCGTCGGCACGATGCTGAGCATCGCCGGAGCCGGCGGCCTGGTGGGCGCGGTCCTCGCCTCCTGGGCCCTCAGGAAGCTGCGCCCGGCGACCCTGTTCCTCGCCGCGGCCTGGCTGGGACCGGTGGCCGCGGTCCTGCTGATGACGGTGCCGGGGGTGCTTCCCCTGGGCGTGATCCTCGGCTGCGTCTTCCTGCGCGGCCCGATCGTCAACGCCCTGTTCTTCGCCTATGTCGCCGTCCTCGTCCCCGACCGGCTCCAGGGCCGGGTGATGGGCGCCGTGACGTTCCTGTCCTACGGCGCTCAGCCGCTCGGCATCCTCGCCATCGGGGCGATCTTCGACACGGGCGGCCCGATCTGGGTCTTCGCCTTCATGGCGGCGGTGTCGTCGCTGGCCGCCCTGCCCACCCTCACCCGGCTCATCCGGCGGTTGCCGGCCCCCGACGAGATGGACGGCCGCGCCGCCCCGGACCGGGCCCCCTGAACGCCGAAACCGCCGCCCCGCCCTTCCGCCCGCCCCGCCCATCAAGGAGTGACACGTGCCCGGCCATCCCGAACCCCCCGCCGTCCCGGACGCCCCGGTCGTCCCCACGGAGTTCGTCACCTGCCCGGGAGCCGACCCGCACACGGCCGCCGCGCGCCTGCGCGAGCGCTGCCCGGTGCATCCCGTCGACTTCCCGGCCGGCGCCGCGGACCACGCGTACATCGTCGTCGGCCACGACGCCGTGACGCGCGCCTTCGGCGACCCCCGCATCTCCAAGACCCTGGAGAAGGCGCCCGCCTGGTTCCGCGAGCAGACCGTGAGCAACAGCTCGGTGCTCACCCGGAACATGCTGCTCGCCGACCCGCCCGAGCACACCCGGCTGCGCAAGCTGGTCAGCCGCGCCTTCCTGCCGCGCCGCATGGAACTGCTGCGGCCGCAGGTCCAGGAGATCACCGACGAACTCATCGACGCCTTCCCGGAGTCGGGCGAGTTCGACCTGCTGGAGGAGTTCGCGCTGCCGCTGCCGCTCATGGTGATCTGCGCGTTCCTGGGCGTGCCGTACGAGGACCGGGACCTGTTCACCCGGTGGGGCAAGGTCCTCAGCCAGGACCCCAGCCAGGAGGGCGAGGCGGCGCGCGAGCGCAAGCGGGTCAACGACGAGGTGGTGGAGTACTTCACCGGCGTGCTCGCCCGGCGCCGCGCCGAACCCCGGGAGGACCTCCTCGGCGACCTGGTGCGGGCCGCCGACGAGGACGGCATGTTCACCGACGAGGAACTCGTCTCCACGGCCATCTTCCTGGTCATCGCCGGCCACAAGACCACCGCCAACCTCGTCGGCAACGGGGTCTGGGCCCTGCTCACCCACCCCGACCAGCTCGAACTGCTCCGCTCCAGGCCCGAGCTGACCGATTCCGCGATCGAGGAGTTCCTGCGCTACGAGGGCTCGGTGGACCGGGGCACCCTGCGCACCGCCGCCGAGGACCTCACCCTCGGCGGGCAGCCGATACCCAAGGGCAGCTTCGTCCACCTGTCGGTCTCCGCCGCCAACCGCGATCCCGCCGTCTTCCCCGACCCGGACCGCTTCGACATCACCCGCTCTCCCAACCGCCACCTCACCTTCGGGCACGGCCCGCACTTCTGCGCCGGTGCCCCGCTCGCCCGGCTGGAGGGCCGCATCGCCTTCGAGACGCTGCTGCGCCGCGTGCCCCGGCTGGAGCCGGCGGTGCCGCCGGAGAAACTCACCTGGATCGCGGACAGTTCCATAAGCCGGGGGCTGGAGCGGCTGCCCGTCCGGATCGCCGGGAAGCTGCCGCGCGGTGTTCCGTACGGCCTCCCGGGCGAGGGCCGCTGACCCGCCGCCGCCCTCCGGCGCACCGGAACACGGCACGCAGGAACGCAGGATCACGGCACACCACACCACGGGGTGCCGGAACACAGCACACCGAAACACAGCACACCAGAGCAGGAGCACTACACCATGAGCAACGCATCCCCCGTGGCGCTGATCACCGGCGGTTCCAGCGGCATCGGCGCGGCCACCGCGCGGCGGCTGCTGGCCGAGGGCCACCGGGTCGCGGTCACCGGGCGCGGCGCCGGCCGGCTGGAGAAGTTCGCCGAGGAGACCGGCGCGAAGCCGGACACCCTCCTGACGATCCCGGGGGACGCCGCCGACCACGAGGCGGTCGCCGCCGCCGTGCACCGCACCGTGGAAACCTTCGGCCGGCTGGACACCGTGGTCGCCAACGCCGGGTACGCCACCCACGACTCGCTCGCCGACGGCGACCCCGCCGGGTGGCGCGACATGGTCCTCACCAACGTGCTCGGCCCGGCGCTGCTGATCCACCACGCGCTGCCGGCGCTGAAGGAGTCCCGCGGGCGGATCGTGCTGATCGGCAGCGTCGCCGGCGTCGTCTACACCCCCGGCAACATCTACGGCGCCACCAAGTGGGCGGTGACCGGCCTGGCCGAGAACACCCGGCGCATGGTCACCGGTGACGGCGTCGGCGTCACCCTGATCGCTCCGGGCCGGGTGGAGACCGCGTTCTGGGACGAGGCCGGCGGCGCCCCCGAGGGCCTCAACCTCACGGCCGAGCAGATCGCGGACTCGGTCGTCTGGGCCGTGCTCCAGCCCGCCGGAGTGGACGTCAACACCGTCGTGGTCCGGCCCACCGGCCAGGCCGTCTGACCCACCGCCCGGCACGATCCGCCACCCGGCACAACCCGCCGAAACCTCGCTTCGCAGAACCCAGGAGTGCAGTCAATGTCCACCGAGATACAGGGCGCATCCGGCTCCGCAGCGGACACCCCGACGGAACGGCAGGCCGCGCTGCGGGCCGAACTGGCCCGGCTGTGGGGCGAGGTGCTCGGCACCGGCCCGGTCGACGCGGAGGCCGGCTTCACCGCCCTGGGCGGCAACTCCCTCCAGGCCGCCCGGATCGCCGCCCGGGTCCGCACCCGCCTGGGAGTCGCGCTGACCGTGGCCGAACTGTTCGACTGCGGCACCGTGGCCGGCCTGGCCCGCCTGCTCGCCGGCCGGCCGCGCGACACGGCCGCGGACCTGCCCCCGGTGACCCCCGCCCCCGGCGGGGAGCCGCTCCTCGCGCCGGGCCAGCGCCGCCTGTGGTTCCTGGACCACCTCAGCCCGGCCGCGGGCACCGCGTACAACGTGCCCGCCCTCACCCGCCTGCGCGGCCCCCTGGACCCGGCCGCCCTCCGGGCCGCCTGGGCCGACGTCGCGGACCGGCACGAGCAGCTGCGCACCGTCTTCACCCTGGACGGAGGCGAGCCGCGCGCCCGGGTGACACAGACCCGGCCGGAGCCGGTGTTCACCGACCTGAGCGGCCACCCGGACCCCTACGGGGAGGCCGTACGCCGCGCGGAGTCGCTCGCCGCCGCGCACATCGACCTCGGCACGGCGCCCCTGGTCCGCCTCGCCCTGTTCCGCCTGGCCGCCGACGACCACCTGATGGTGCTGGTCCTGCCGCACCTGGTGGCCGACGGCCGCACCCTGGACGTCCTCGACCAGGACCTCGCCCGCGCCTACCGCCACCGCACCGGCGCCGCCCCGGACACCGAGCCGCCCGGCCTTCCGCTGTCCTACCGGGACTACGCCCACTGGGCGGCCGGCCTGGACGCCGTACGCCTCCTCGACCACTGGCGCGCCCGGCTCGCCGGCGCCCCCGTCACCCTCGACCTGCCCGCCGACCGGCCGCGCCCCCGGGTCCGCACCCACCGCGGCCGCCGCATCACCCGGCGCACCCGCGACGGCCTGCTCACGGCGGTCCGCGACCTGGCCGCCGCCACCCGCACCACCCCCTCCGCGGTCGCCCTGGCCGCCTGCGGGGTGCTGCTGGCCGAACTCACCGGCCGGGACGACCTGCTGGTCGCCACGCCCGTGGACGGCCGCCCCGACCCGGCCCTGGAGGACGTCGCCGGGTTCTTCGCCACGACGGTGCCCGTCCGGCTGCGGCCGCGCCCGGAACCCCGCCACTTCCGGCACCTGGTGACGCAGGCGCACGCCGCCGTCCTCGACGCGGTGGACACCCAGTACGTGCCCTTCGACCGGCTCGCCGCCGAACTGGCCCCGGCCGGCGACCTGTCCCGCACCCCGCTCACCCAGGTGGCCCTCGCCTACCAGGGCCGGCGCCGCCCGTACGCGCACCTCGACGGAGTGCGGGCCGAACCGCTGCCGGTGGACAACGGCACGGCCAAGTTCGACCTGACGCTGGAGGTGCACGAGGACGGCGGGGAATGGGAGGTGACGGCCGAGTACGCCACCGACCTGTTCACCGAGGAGCGGGCGGAGCGGATGCTCGGACGGTACCTGGAGATCCTCCGGACGGCGGTGCGCGCGGCACCGGAGGAGGACACCGCCGCACCCGCCGTACCGGACCGCGCCACCGTCGGCCGGCACCCCCGCTGCCTGCACGAGATCTTCGCCGAGACCGCCGCCCGCCACCCCGGCGCCACCGCCGTCACCGACGGCACCCGCAGCCTCACGTACGCCGAACTCGACCGCGCCGCCAACCGGCTCGCGCACCGGCTGCGCGCCCACGGCGCGGGGCCCGAGCGCCTGGTCGGCCTGTGCGCCGAACGGACCGTGGACCTCGTCGTCGGCGTCCTCGCCGTCCTCAAGTCGGGCGCCGGCTACCTGCCCCTCGACCCGCGCCACCCGGCCGCCCGCCTGTGCGACACCCTCGCCGACGCCGACTGCCGCCTGGTCCTCGGCGACGCGGACACCTGCGCCCCGCTGCTCGACGGCACGCGTACGCTCGTCCGCCTCGACGCCCCCCTCGACGACGAGCCCGACCACGCCCCCGACTCCGGCGCCGGCCCCGGCAGCACCGCGTACGTCATCTACACCTCCGGCTCCACCGGCAGGCCGAAGGGCGTCGTCGTCACCCACGCCAACGTCACCCGGCTGTTCACCGCCACCGAGGCCGACTTCGGCTTCGGCAGCGAGGACGTGTGGACCCTGTTCCACTCCATCGCCTTCGACTTCTCGGTGTGGGAGCTGTGGGGGCCGCTGCTGTACGGCGGGCGCCTGGTCGTGGTGCCGTACCTGACCAGCCGTGACCCCTACCTCTTCCTGGAACTGCTGCGCGACCAGCGGGTCACCGTGCTCAACCAGACCCCGACCGCCTTCCGGCAGCTCGCCGCGGCGGCCGAGGACACCGGCTTCCCGCCGCTCGGCCTGCGCACGGTCGTCTTCGGCGGCGAGGCACTGGACCCGGCGACGCTGCGCGGCTGGGTCGCCGGCTACGGCATCCGCCGCCCCCGCCTGGTCAACATGTACGGCATCACCGAGACGACCGTGCACGTCACCGTCCGGCCGCTGGAGATGGCCGACCTGTCCGGCTCCCTCAGCCCCATCGGCCGGCCCCTCGCCGACCTGCGGGTGTACGTGCTGGACGAGAACATGAACGAGGTGCCGCCCGGTACCGAGGGCGAGATGTACGTCGGCGGCCCCGGCGTGGCCCGCGGCTACCTCAACCGGCCGGAGCTGACCGAGCAGCGCTTCGTGCCCGACCCGTTCGGGGCGCCGGGGGAGCGGCTGTACCGCTCCGGCGACCTCGCGGTACGGCTGCCGGACGGCGAGCTGGAGTACCGGGGCCGCGCCGACCAGCAGGTGAAGCTGAACGGCTTCCGCATCGAACTCGGCGAGATCGAGCGGGCCCTGCTCGACCGGCCCGGCGTCCGCGCCGCCGCCTGCGTCCTGCGCGAGGACACCCCCGGCCTGCCCCGCCTGGTCGGCTACCTGGTGCCCGCCCCCGGCCACAGCCCGGACCCCGGACGGCTCCGTGAGGCGCTGGCACAGCGGCTGCCCGCCCACATGCTCCCGGCCGCCCTCGTCCCGCTGCCGGAACTCCCGCTCACCGCCAACGGCAAGCTCGACCGGAAGCGGCTGCCCGCCCCCGAGGACCTCCGCACCGGTCCCGGCACCGACTCCGGCACCGACTCCGGCTCCGGCACCGCGCCGGTCCCGCCGCGCACCCCCGCCGAACGCACCCTCGCCGCCCTCTGGTGCGAGGTCCTCGGCCTCCCCGGCCTCGGCGTCCACGACAACTTCTTCGCCCTCGGCGGCGACTCCCTGCGCGCCGTACGCCTGGGCGCCCGCGCCCGCGAGGCGAACCTGCCCGTCACCGTGGAGAAGATCTTCCTGCACCCGACGGTCGCCGAACTCGCCGCGGCCTGTGCCGCCCCCGACGGCACCCCGGACACCCCGGACACTCCGGACACCCCGGCCGTCCTCACGACCACCCTCGCCGACCTCGACCCGGCCGCGCTGCCCGCGGGCACCGCCGACGCCTACCCGACCGCCGCGATGCAGCTCGCCATCCTCTTCGAGTGCGAGTACGCCGAGGACGACACCGCCGGTCTCTACCACGACCTGATCAGCGTCCGCCTGGACGGCCCCTTCGACCGGGCCGCCCTGGAACGCGCCCTGGCCGTGATGTGCGAGCGCCACGAGATCCTGCGCACCTCCTTCCACCTGGGCGCCTTCCGCGAGCCGATGCAGCTCGTGCACGCCTCGGCCACCCTTCCGCCGACCGTCGAGGAGCACACGGCGCAGCCGGACGACAAGGCCCGCGAACGGCTGCTGCGGGCCTGGTGGGAGCGGGAGAAGGCGGACCCGTTCGACGTGGCGCGCCCGCCGCTCGTCCGCTGCCACGTCCTGCGCTGCGCCCCGGACGGCTTCCAGCTCTCCCTCGCCGTGCACCACGCCGTCCTCGACGGCTGGAGCCTGGCCCACCTGACCACCGAGCTGCTCCTGGCCTACGACGGCGAACTGACCGGCGCCGGCCGGGCCGTCCTGCCGCCGGTGCCCGCCACCCGCTACCGCGACTTCGTCGCCGCCGAACAGGCCGCCCAGGCCGACCCCGCCGCCCGCGCCTGGTGGGAGGAGCTGCTGCGCCGGGAGGGACCGGCCGCCGAACTGCCCGTGCTGCCCGGCGGGCCCGCCGAGGACGAGTTCGCCTTCCACGCCCCGCTGCCCGAAGACCTCGACACCGCCCTCGACCGGACGGCGGCCCGGCTCGGACTCCCCGCCAAGAGCCTCTTCCTCGCCGCGCACGCCCGGGCGCTGGCCGACCTCACCGGCCGCGGCCGTACGACGACCGGAGTGCAGGTCAACGGCCGCCTGGAGGAGCCCGGTTCGGACCGGCTGCTCGGCCTGCTGCTCAACATGGTGCCGGTCCACCTCACGGCCGACGGCACCTGGGCGGACCTGGCCGCCGCCGCGTTCACCGCCGAACGCGACCGGCAGCCGTACCGCCGCTTCCCGCTCGCCGCGATGCAGCAGCTCGTGGGGCGGGGCCACAGCCTGTTCGAAGTGGCCTTCAACTACACCGACTTCCACACCTTCGACGGCCTGGGGGCGCTGAAGGGCGTGCGCCCGCGCGACTGGTGGTTCTCCGACCGGCACAGCTTCCCGCTGATGGTGGAGATCACCCGCTCGCCCCGGGACGGCCGGCGGGCGCTCGCCGTCACCGTCGGCGCCGACAGCCCGTACGCCGGTACCGGCGCCCGCCTCGGCGAGCTCGTCCTGCGGGCGCTGCGGCGGATCGCCGCCGGCCCGCACTCCCCGGCGGCGGACCCGGCGGCTCCGGCGGACGGAGGCACCGCGTGATCCTCGTGACCCCCAGGCCGCTGCCGCACGCCGCCCACCGCCTGGTCGTCTTCCCCCACGCGGGCGGCGGTCCCTCCTACTACCACTCCTGGACCGCCGTCGACGACGTCGAGATCTCCCTCGTCCAGTACGCGGGCCGGGAGCGGCGCATGGCCGAACCACCGGTGTCCGACCCGTACGCCGTGGTCGCGGAGGTGTGCGCCGCGCTGGCCGACGGCGACGACGGCCGCCCGACGGCGCTGTTCGGGCACAGCATGGGCGCGCTGCTGGCCTACGAGACCGCGGCCGCCCTCGTCGGCGGGCCCGAGCCGTCCGCGCTGTTCGTCTCCGCCCGCCGCGCGCCCTCCACCGTGGAGCCCGTCCCCCTGGACCCGGCCACCGGCCGGGCCCGGCCCCGCAGCGACGAGGAGATCCTCGCCTCGCTGCGGGAGCACGGCGGCACCCCGATGGACCTCTTCGACGACCCGGCGGTGCGGGAACTGTTCCTGCGCGTCCTGCGCGCCGACTACCAGCTCATCGAATCGCACCGCCCGCCGGCCGGGCGACCCCCGCTCACCCTGCCCCTGACGGCCCTGTGGGGCGAACAGGACCCCACCGCCGACGAGCCCCTGATGCGCCCCTGGGCCGCCTGCACCACCGGCCCCTTCCACGGGTACGGCTTCGACGGCGGTCACTTCTACCTCGTCCCGCACCGCGAGCGCGTCCTCACCCTGATCCGTGAACGCCTCGGCGTGACCGGCGCCGTGCCCGGACGAGCCGGACCACGACCGGGTCGTGGTCCTGCGGTGCGTGCAGCAGGTCCACCGCCTCGACGGTGAAGCCGCGACCGGTGAGCAGCTCTTCCCGCTGCCGCGGGGCGAGAATCCACATCAGGACGGGGGCGGGTTCCTCGTCCCGGAGCCGGACGAACTCCTGGCGCGGTGCCACGGCGGCGGACGGGGCGCGCCCGTCGGCGCCGTCGGCGAGGGCGCCGTGCGCGCGGGCCACGCGGGCCGGCGCGGACCCGCCCGCTTCGCGGGGGCCCGCCGGCAGGTGCCGCGTCGAGAGAGCGAACGCGCCGCCGGGGGCGCGGGGGCGTCCGCACGGTGACCGTGGTCACGCGGCACCGCCCGACTGGTCGCCGGTGTGCTGCTGGAGTTCCCACAGGGAGCGGAACAGGCCGGGCTCCCGGGTGAGTTGGGCGTACGTTCCCTCCTGCACGATCCGGCCCTGGTCGAGGACGACGATCCGGTCCGCCACGGCGACGTTGGCGAGCCGGTGCGTGATCAGCAGGATCGCGCGGTCCTTGGCCAGGTTCCGCAGGCCGGTGAAGACGCGGTGCTCCGCTCGCGCGTCCAGGGCCGCCGTGGGCTCGTCCATCACGAGCAGAGCCGCTTGCCGGTGGAACGCCCTGGTGAGCACGACACGCTGCCACTGCCCCCCGGACAGCTGCTGGCCGCCGAACCACTCCGACGTCAGGAGGGTGTCGAGACCGGAACGCAGGCCGGGCAGCATGTCCGCCGCCCCGGACGCCTCGCAGGCCGCCAGAACGGCGGCGTCACCGGTGTCGCCCTGCCCGAGGGTGATGTTGTCGCGCAGCGTCAGCGGCAGGTAGGTGTACCTCTGCGGGGCCAGGGCGACGTGTTTCCACGCCTCCCAGGGCTCCATCTCGGCCGTGGTCGCGTGGTCCCAGGCCACCTCGCCGGACGTGGGCAGCAGCAGGCCGCAGAGCAGCCGGGACAGCGTGGACTTGCCCGACCCGTTCTCCCCGACCAGTGCCACGATCTCCCCGCGCCGCACCCGCAGGGACACCCCGCCGAGGCTGTCCCTCGCCGCGCCGTCGTACCGGTAGGTCACGTCGCGGACCTCGAACCGCTCCGGCGGACCGGACAGCGTCCGGGTGCCCCGGGACGCCGCCATGGCCTGTCCGTGCGCGTTGTCGAGGAAGTTCTGCCAGTCCTGCACGTACCAGCCGGTGCGCACCAGCCGGGCCCCGCTGTTGATGATGCCGCGCACGGACCCCGTCGCCGTCTGCAGGGCGAAGACCGCACCGCCTCCGGCGGCGAGGTCCATGCGGCCGGAGGCCAGGAGCCACAGCAACGCGGCCCACACCGCGGCGGAGGCCACGCCGCCGGCGGCCGCGCCGGCCAGCCCCATCCACGCACCGGTGTCCGCGGCTTTGCGTTCGGCGGCGTTGACCGAGGCGGCCAGCCGCCGGTACCGGGCGATGAGGAAGGGCCCGGCCAGACAGGCCCGCATCTCCTCGCTGGACTCCACGTAGGCCATGTGCCAGCGCAGTTTGTACAGCATCCGCCGCCGCCCCGAGGTCTCCAGGCCCGCCAGGTACAGCACACGCGCCGCCCGCACGTACGCGGCGGCCTGCGGCAGGCACGCCAGCAGGAGGAGCGGCAGAAGCACGGGGTGCAGTACGGCGACGACGGCCGCGCCGGCGGCGAGCGTCGCGGTGGCGGCCAGCACGTCCTGGGCCTCGTCCACGAGGTCCGGGGTGACCTGGGCGCCCCGGTCGGCGATGTCGTAGAAGTCGTTGTAGCCGGGCTTGTTGTTCGCCGCCGGTTCCGCGCCGAGCGCGGCCTCGAGCATCGTCAGCTCCGCCGCCCGGGCCAGCACCGGCCGCAGCCGCCCGGTCAGCCACGTCACCGTGATGCCCAGCACGGCCCGCAGACCGGCCGCCGCGGCGATGACCGCCAGTTGCGGGGCCGCCTGCCACAGCCGCTCGGTGACGTCACCCGAGGCGATCAGCGCGGTGATCGTCCCCGTCACCGCGAGCAGCCCCAGCGCGGCGAGCACACCGGTGCCCACCTGGCACGCCAGCAGCCCGGCCGTCGCGCCGCGGTCCACCTGCCAGGCCATCTTCAGCGACCGGAGGATCAGCACGGGCAGCCGCCGCGCCATCGTGCCGGTCGTCAGCTGCGCACCGGCCTGGCGCCGGGACTCGTCGCGGTACAGGAACTCCTCGTCCTGTCCGCTGCTCGCGGTGCTCGCGGTGTTCGTGCTGCTCGACGTGCTCGTGTCCGGTGTGTCCGGGGTCGGCTGCTGCCGTGTGCTGGACGAGGTCAACGTGGTCCTCCTTCGGCGGCCGGTGCGGCCGGTGCGGCCCGCTCGTGAGGCTCAACGACCCGGCCGGAATTTCGAACACGTGTATTTCGGCCGGGTACGGAACCCCGGAATCAGGGGCGTGGCGGAGGGTGCGCGTTGCATCGACCCTTGCCGGGCAAAGGGAGGGATGCGGAGCGGCGGTGGCCGAAACGCCGCAGCCGATGCCCGGGTGACGTATGAGTCCGTGTCGCCTGCGGGGGAGAGGAGGAGCCGGCAGGGAGGAGGAGAGGGGTGCGGGAGCCGGAGTGCGGGAGCCGGGGTGCCAGGGGCGCGGGCCGCCCGGTGGTCTCGGTGACGAAGCGCGCGGGAACGTCGCCGGAGTGCGGTGGGAAGCGGCTCGGGCACGCCCCGGCTCCCTCCCGGGGAGGGCCGTCGTCACGGGGGCGGTACGGCGGAGCCCGCCACCGTGGCGGACACGGGGCCCGCCGGCGCGTACCGGCGGTCCGTCCCGCCACACCGCGTCCGGCGTCTTCCGAGGTCACCGGCCGGCCCCGTCCGACGAGCCCGGCGGGGCCGGCCTGCGGCCGTCCGGTCAGCGCCACACGGACAGTGCCGACTGCGGCAGGCGCCGGACCAGCCAGGCACTGACCAAGCCGATGGCCGCGCCGGCGGCGACGTCGCTGGGGTAGTGGGCGCCCGACTGCACCCGCTCGACCGCCACCAGCGCGGCCGGTACCGTACAGGCGGCTCCGGCCAGGGGCCAGGAGGGGAGGACGGCGGCGGTGAAGGCCACGGCCGCCGCGGTGTGCCCGGAGGGGAACGAAGAGGAGTCCGGCCGGTCCTCGACCTCGTCGTGCGGGATCCACTCCTCGGGCGGCCGCGAACGGCCGGTCACCTGTTTGCACACACCGTTGGAGATCAGCTGCGCCACGGCGAGAGCCGCCACTCCCGCCACGGCGGCCGTGCGGCCTCGCCATCCGCCGGCCCAGGCCATCATCACGGCCGCACCGCACCACAACTTGCTGCTCTCGGCTGCTTCCTCCGTCACCGACAGCGTCCGGTGCACAGCGGGCTCCTGCCAGGCGGCCACGCGTTTGGTCACGCGCCGGTCGATATCGCGCACCACAGCCAGAATGCTCATGGCCTGCTGGTATCCCGCCCGCGGAGGATCAAGACCACCGAATCCGCCGGACGGACGGCAGCGGCGCATCCTGTGGCGCCCCGGCCGAGGTCCGGTACGGCTCGCTGCCGCCGACGGCCGCGGCCAGGGCGGTCAGGACGGCGCCGCACGGTTTCGGCCGAACGGCGACACGCCGCGGCCCGTGCGCCGACGGGCCGCCCCCCGGGCACAGGCCGAGGGGCGGCCGGAACCCACGGGTCACATTCCTTCGCCGGCGCCTGCGGCAGGGCGATGCCACCGCCGGGCACGATGCCCTCCTCGACGGCCGCCTTGGCGTTGCGCACGGCGTCCTCGATGCGGTGCTTGCGCTCCTTTTTTCGGCGTTCCCGGTGGTGGCCCACCGCCAGGGCAGGCGCACCACCAGGTCGCCGCCGTCGACGTGCAGCCGCGTCACGTTACTCACCTGCCCTTCCGTCCCGCCCTGCCCCGGCTCGCCGGCCGAGGCGGCCTGCGACGACGGCGTCCTCACTCTGCGCATCCCGCTGAACGCCGACCCTCGGCACCTCGGAGCCCGGATATTCCTCTCCGGCCGTCACGCTTGGTTACTATGCTCACTTCATGCCGGAAGTCCGGAAGCAGGAAGCAGGGGGGCGGAGCGCCATCGGCGAAGCTGCCGGGGAGAAGGCGAGCGTGCCGGCCGGAACTCCCCGGGTTCTCCCCGGGGGCGGCAGCGGGTGCTTCCCCCCCCCCGGTTGCAGCACCTCAGAGGTGACCATGGGAGACGAGGAAGGTAGGCGATGGAGCCTTCGAAGGCATTGAGGGAGGTCGCTGCAACCCGCTACATCGAGCCCCTGCGCTCCGGTGGTTCCGTCCCCGGTGTCGTCGAGGCCGACGACCTGGGCACCTACGTCGTCAAGTTCACGGGCTCCGCGCAGGGCCGCAAGGCGCTGGTCGCCGAGGTGATCGTGGGGGAGCTGGCGCGGGCGCTCGGGCTGCGCGTGCCCGAGCTGGTCCTCGCCCGCTTCGACCCGTCGCTCGGCGCCCACGAACCGCACCAGGAGGTACGGGAGCTGCTGCACGCCAGCGCGGGACTCAACCTCGGCATGGACTACCTGCCGGGCGCGCGGGACTTCACGCCCGAGGTGGCGAAGGTGTTCCCGGTCGGTTCCCTGGAGGCGGGCCGGATCGTCTGGCTGGACGCCCTCACCGTCAACGTCGACCGCACGGTCCACAGCTCCAACCTCATGGTCTGGCCCACCTTCGGCACCGCACCGGCGCGCCTGTGGCTGATCGACCACGGGGCGGCCCTCGTCTTCCACCACCGCTGGGACACCTCCGCGCCGGAGAAGTCCTACGACTTCCGCCACCACGCCCTCGGCCACTGCGCGCCGGACGTGCGGGCCGCCGACGCCGAACTGGCGCCGAAGGTGACCGACGTGCTGCTGCGGGAGGTCCTCGCCGAGGTGCCCGACGCCTGGCTGGACGGCGAACCGGGCTTCGCGACGCCGGACGAGGTGCGGGACGCGTACGTCGGCTACCTCTCCGCGCGCGTGAGGGCCTCCGGCGACTGGCTGCCCACGGACTTCCCCAGCCGCGAGGAGCTCGCCGCCGAGGAGGCGCGCCGCGCGGCACGGAACCAGCGAGGACGGCCGGACTGGCTCAAGCGGGTCCCCGACCTGCACGGCAAACCGGCCGCGGAACAGGATTGGTCGGTGCACCTGGGATGACGGACATCCAGCGCGTGGAGATCGAGTACTGCACGCAGTGCCGCTGGCTGCCGCGGGCGGCATGGCTGGCACAGGAGCTGCTGACGACGTTCGAGGCCGAACTGACGGAGCTCGCGCTCAAGCCCGGAACGGGCGGGGTGTTCGTCGTGCGGGTGAACGGCGAGGTGGTGTGGGACCGCCGTGAACAGGGCTTTCCCGAGCCGACGGCCGTGAAGAGAGCCGTACGGGACCGGGTGGCGCCGGGGAGATCCCTCGGCCACACGGACCGCACGGACGCCTGAACGCCTGGGCATCCACCTCCGGGTGCCCGGACGCCCGCGCCCCCGGTGCTGTGCGGTACCGGGGGCGCGGGCGGCTCGGCGCGGTGGGTCAGCCCTTGAGCTGCTCGTACGCCGGCAGGGTGAGGAAGTCGGCGTAGTCCTCGTCCAGGGAGACCTTCAGCAGCAGGTCGTGGGCCTCCTGCCAGTGACCGGCCGCGAACGCCTCGTCGCCGATCTCGGCGCGGACGGCGTCCAGCTCCTTGGCGGCGACCTCGCGGGCCAGGTCGGCGGTGACCTTCTCGCCGTTGTCGAGGACGACACCGGCGTTGATCCACTGCCAGATCTGCGAGCGGGAGATCTCGGCGGTGGCCGCGTCCTCCATCAGGTTGAAGATGGCGACGGCGCCCAGGCCCCGCAGCCACGCCTCGATGTACCGGATGCCGACCTGGACGGCGTTGACCAGGCCGTCGTAGGTGGGCTTGGCGTCGAGCGAGTCGATGGCGATGAGGTCCCCGGCCTTGACGTCGACGTCCTCGCGCAGCCGGTCCTTCTGGTTCGGCTTGTCGCCGAGGACCTTGTCGAAGGACTCCATGGCGATCGGCACCAGGTCGGGGTGGGCGACCCAGGAGCCGTCGAAGCCGTCGCCGGCCTCGCGGTCCTTGTCGGCGCGGACCTTCTCGAAGGCGACCTTGTTGACCTCGGGGTCCTTGCGGGAGGGGATGAACGCCGCCATGCCGCCGATCGCGTGCGCGCCGCGCTTGTGGCAGGTGCGCACCAGCAGTTCGGTGTAGGCCCGCATGAACGGGGCGGTCATCGTCACCGCGTTGCGGTCCGGCAGGACGAACTTCTCGCCGCCGTCACGGAAGTTCTTGACGATGGAGAAGAGGTAGTCCCAGCGGCCGGCGTTCAGGCCCGCGGCGTGGTCGCGCAGCTCGTAGAGGATCTCCTCCATCTCGTACGCCGCCGTGATCGTCTCGATCAGGACGGTGGCGCGGACGGTGCCCTGCGGGATGCCGACGTGGTCCTGCGCGAAGACGAAGATCTCGTTCCAGAGGCGGGCCTCCAGGTGCGACTCCGTCTTGGGGAGGTAGAAGTACGGGCCCTTGCCCAGGTCGAGCAGGCGCTGGGCGTTGTGGAAGAAGTACAGGCCGAAGTCGACCAGGGCGCCGGGGACCGGCACGCCGCGCTCGTCGACGAGGTGCCGCTCGTTCAGGTGCCAGCCGCGCGGGCGCATGACGACCGTCGCCAGCTCCTCGTTCGGACGCAGGGCGTAGGACTTGCCGGTCCGCTCGTCCGTGAAGTCGATCTTCCGCGTGTAGGCGTCGATCAGGTTGAGCTGGCCGAGGACGACGTTCTCCCAGGTGGGCGCGGAGGCGTCCTCGAAGTCGGCGAGCCAGACCTTCGCGCCCGAGTTGAGGGCGTTGATGGTCATCTTGCGGTCGGTCGGACCGGTGATCTCGACGCGGCGGTCCTGAAGGGCGGCCGGGGCGGGCGCCACCTTCCAGGAGTCGTCCTCGCGGATCGCGGCGGTTTCCGGGAGGAAGTCGAGCGTGGAGGTGCGGGCGATCTCGGCGCGGCGCTCCGCACGGCGGGCGAGGAGCTCGTCACGCCGGGGCGTGAACCGTCGGTGCAGCTCCGCCACGAAGGCGAGCGCAGCCTCGGTGAGGACCTCCTCCTGCCGGGGCAGGGGCTCGGCGTCGACGATGGCCAGCGGGGACGGCGCTGGTGCGGACATGAGCTGTCACTTCCTTCAGCGAGCTTCGTGGCACGGGGTGTCAGGGGCCCGGACAGGGCGGCCGGCGCCCCGCGGAGCGGTCGGGCACTTCTGAACAGTGGATAGTAGTTTCCTCATGGTGGAAGTTCAATGGTTTGTTGATGTCGAGATTCTCTGAGTCGAGGGAAGGTGGCGCTGGGTGCCACGCCCCTCACTCAAGGTGGAACAGATCGGCCTCGGTGTCGATGTCGTAGGGCCGGGCCACGTCCCCGCACTCGACGAGCGTGATCTCCCGCTCGTGTTCCTTCAGGTAGGCGCGTGCCCCGCGGTCCCCGGTCGCAGTCGCGGCGACGGCGTCCCAGTGGGCCGCGCCGAAGAGGACCGGGTGCCCGCGCACCCCCGCGTACGCGGCCGAGACGAGCGAGAATTCGTCCCGGCAGGCGGCCCGCACGCGCGCCATCGCCTCCGGTCCGATGCCGGGCTGGTCCACCAGCGACACCAGTGCCGCCCGCGCCCCCGTCCCGGCCAGCGAGGCGAGCCCGGCCCGCAGCGACGTGCCCATGCCCCGCTCCCACGCGGGGTTGTCCACCAGGACGCACGCGCCGAGCGATGCGCTGCGGCGTACGGCGTCGGCGCGTGCCCCCAGCACCACGTGCACGCGGACGCAGCCGGCCGCCCGCAAGGCGTCGGCCGCGTGTTCGACGAGGAGTCGTCCCCGGTGTTCGAGCAGTGCCTTCGGGCGTCCGCCGAGCCGCCGTCCGCCCCCGGCGGCGAGGAGCACTCCGGCGACCTGGTCTTCGTTGTCCGTCATGGGTCCTGCATACCCGACCGCCGGCCGGGCAGATGGGGTGCGGGCGGGCGGACGCCAGGCTTCCGAAGGCTGAATTTCGGTCCGCGTGGTGGCGTGTCGCGCACCGGGTGGCGTTTACTGGCCCGCGTCCCCGGCGCCCGCCCAGCGTCCTGGGGCGCTCGGCGTGAGAACGACGTGGAGGCGCACAACGGTGTGCGAGGGGGAGGGGCCGTGCTGCGAAGCGTGGAGCAGGGGTCGGAGCAGAGGCCGGTGTCCGGCGCGGACGAGGACGTGAGGGTGACGGCGCTGCGGACCGCGGTGTCCCGGCTGCGCCGCCGGCTCGCCGTGCTTCCCGCCGAGTTCCCCGACCGGGTCGTCGCCGAGGAGGAGCTGGCCGCGCTCGCGGCGATGGCGGCCCACGGCGTCCCCGAGGTGCCGCGGCTGCGCCGCTCCTTGTTGCTGATCGCCGGGGCGATCGGTTCGGTCAGCGCCCTGTCGGGGGAGCTGGCGGATGTCCGTCACGCCGTGGAGCTCTTCGGAGAGCCGCCGCGGCGGTGAGGCGCCGGGGCCGCCGTGCCCTCCTCGGCCTGGGGCCGAGGGGCGCGACGGGGCGCCGAAGGCCCCAGCCGGAGCCGGGGCCGGGTGCCGCGTGAGGGCGGCGGAGGGCGGCGGTGTGACGGCCGCGGGTGTGGGCCGGGGCGTGACCCGGGAGGCACGGCCGGCCGGCGCCGGGATGCAGTCGGGTCGGCGCCGGGGCGTGGTCGGCCGGTGCCGGCCACGGTCAACCGGTGTCAGCCGGTGCCGGCCACGGTCAACCGGTGTCCGCCGGTATCGGCCACGGTCAACCGGTGTCCGCCGGTATCGGCTGCGGCCGGCCGGCCGAGGGTCGCGGCCGGCTCAGGCCGTCGGGTTGCCGCCCGAGGTGATGAGCGCCTCCGACAGCTCCGCCGCCACCTGCTGCAGCACCGGCACGATCTTCTCCGTCGCCGCTTCCGTGACCCGGCCGGCCGGGCCGGAGATGGAGATGGCCGCCGCGGTGGGGGAGTCGGGCACGGGAACCGCCAGGCAGCGGACGCCGATCTCCTGCTCGTTGTCGTCGACCGCGTACCCCAGCCGCCGCACGTCCTCCAGCGCCGCCAGGAAACCCTCCGGCGTGGTGATCGTCTTGTCGGTGGCGGCCGGCATGCCGGTGCGGGCGAGCAGCGCCCGCACCTCCTCCGGCGGGAAGCCGGCGAGCAGCGCCTTGCCGACGCCGGTGGAGTGCGGCAGGACGCGCCGGCCGACCTCGGTGAACATGCGCATCGAGTGCTTGGACGGCACCTGGGCGACGTACACGATCTCGTCCCCGTCGAGCAGCGCCATGTTGGCCGTCTCGCCGGTCTCCTCCACCAGGCGGGCGAGGTAGGGGCGCGCCCAGGTGCCCAGCAGCCGGGAGGCCGACTCGCCGAGCCGGATCAGGCGCGGGCCGAGCGCGTACCGGCGGTTGGGCTGCTGGCGTACGTACCCGCAGGCCACGAGCGTGCGCATCAGGCGGTGGATGGTGGGCAGGGGCAGTCCGCTGCTCGCGGACAGCTCGCTCAGACCGACCTCCCCGCCCGCGTCCGCCATCCGTTCGAGCAGGTCGAAGGCGCGCTCCAGGGACTGAACGCCACCGCTGGCGGAGGACCTGGCGATGTCGGTGGTGCTGGCGCTGGACGTCGGCACGGCGCGTTCCTTTCGGGGCTGGCGGAGGGCAGAAGCCTACCCGGCAGACGGTTGACTCCCCGCTTGTAGATAGCTACGTTCTGCTTGACGGAATTCTAATTCCGCTTTGTGGAAACGTCCAGGGTCGATCCCGAAGTGGGTCCCGAGGCGGATCCCGAGGTGGGCCCGAGAGGGATCCCGAGGCGGAATCCGAGGGGCCCCTGTCGGTGTGCCTGCGAAAAGTGTGCCCTTGACGGGGGTCGAAGAGGGAGTGAAGACTCCTTCAACAGAACGTTGAAATCCCGTTGTGTGACGGTAGATCCCGTTTCCCGTGAGGGATCCCGGCGGCAGCCCGCCGGAGGTGGACCCGGCAGACGAACGGCGGCAAAGAGAGGGGTTCGGGTGTCCGACGCTGAACTGGTGCTGCGCTCGACGCGTGTCATCACTCCCGAGGGGACGCGCGCCGCTTCGGTCCAGGTGACCGGAGGCACGATCACGGCCGTCCTGCCGTACGACGCGCCCGTGCCGGACGGCGCCCGCCTGGAGGACGTCGGCGACCACGTCGTCCTGCCCGGCCTGGTCGACACCCACGTGCACGTCAACGACCCCGGCCGCACCGAGTGGGAGGGCTTCTGGACCGCCACGCGCGCCGCGGCGGCCGGCGGCATCACGACCCTGGTCGACATGCCCCTCAACTCCCTCCCGCCGACCACCAGCGTCGACCACCTGCGCGTCAAGCAGAAGGTGGCCGCCGACAAGGCCCACATCGACGTCGGCTTCTGGGGCGGCGCCCTGCCCGACAACGTCAAGGACCTGCGCCCGCTGCACGAGGCCGGCGTCTTCGGCTTCAAGTGCTTCCTGTCGCCGTCGGGCGTGGACGAGTTCCCGCACCTGGACCAGGAGCAGCTCGCCCGGTCGATGGCGGAGATCGCCTCCTTCGGCGGCCTGCTCATCGTGCACGCCGAGGACCCGCACCACCTCGCCGCCGCCCCGCAGAAGGGCGGCCCCAAGTACGCCCACTTCCTCGCCAGCCGCCCGCGCGACGCCGAGGACACGGCCATCGCCAACCTGATCGCGCAGGCCAAGCGGTTCGACGCGCGCGTGCACATCCTCCACCTGTCCTCCAGCGACGCGCTGCCGCTGATCGCCGAGGCCCGGGCCGAGGGCGTCCGCGTCACCGTGGAGACGTGCCCCCACTACCTGGCCCTGACGGCGGAGGAAGTCCCGGACGGCGCCAGCGAGTTCAAGTGCTGCCCGCCCATCCGCGAGGCCGCCAACCAGGACCTGCTGTGGCAGGCGCTGGCCGACGGCACCATCGACTGCATCGTCACCGACCACTCGCCCTCCACGCCCGACCTGAAGACGGACGACTTCGCCACCTCCTGGGGCGGCATCTCCGGCCTCCAGCTCAGCCTGGCGGCGGTGTGGACCGCGGCCCGCGAGCGGGGCCACTCCCTGGAGGACGTCGTCCGCTGGATGTCGACGGCCACCGCCAACCTGGTGGGCCTGGACCGCAAGGGCGCCATCGAGGCCGGCCGCGACGCCGACTTCGCCGTCGTCGCCCCGGACGAGACCTTCACCGTCGACCCGGCCTCCCTCCAGCACCGCAACCGCGTCACCGCGTACGCGGGCCGCACCCTGCACGGCGTCGTGAAGTCCACCTGGCTGCGCGGACAGCGCATCGTGGCGGACGGCGACTTCACCGAACCGAAGGGGCAGCTCCTGACCCGGACGCCCTGAGCGCACCGCCGGCGTCCCCTCCCGACCATCCGCATCCGCACCGTACCGACTCCCGAAAGGCAGGACCTGATCCCCGTGACGGCGATTCCCAGCTTCACCGGCGACGCGAACCCCTACGGAGGCGGCGACCCGTACGCGGACTACCGCACCGCCGACTTCCCCTTCACCCACCACGCCAACCTCGCCGACCGGCAGCTCGGCGCCGGTGTCATCGCCGCCAACGACGAGTTCTTCGCCCAGCGCGAGAACCTGCTGGTGCCCGAGCGCGCCGAGTTCGACCCCGAGCACTTCGGGCACAAGGGCAAGGTCATGGACGGCTGGGAGACCCGCCGGCGCCGCGGCGTGTCCGCCGAGCACCCCTGGCCGACCGAGGACGACCACGACTGGGCGCTCATCCGCCTCGGCGCGCCCGGCGTGATCCGCGGGATCGTCGTCGACACCGCCCACTTCCGCGGCAACTACCCGCAGGCGGTCTCCGTCGAGGGCGCCAGCGTGCCCGGCTCCCCGTCGCCCGAGGAACTCCTCGCGGACGACGTGAAGTGGACGACGCTGGTCCCGCGCACCGCGATCGGCGGCCACGCGGCCAACGGCTTCGCCGTCACCGCCGAGCAGCGCTTCACCCACCTGCGCCTCAAGCAGCACCCCGACGGCGGCATCGCCCGCCTGCGCGTGTACGGCGAGGTCGTCCCGGACCCGAAGTGGCTGGCGGCGCTCGGCACCTTCGACGTGGTCGCCCTGGAGAACGGCGGCCAGGTCGAGGACGCCTCCAACCTCTTCTACTCGCCCGCCACCAACACCATCCAGCCGGGCCGCTCCCGCAAGATGGACGACGGCTGGGAGACCCGCCGCCGCCGCGACCAGGGCAACGACTGGATCCGCTACCGGCTGGTGGACCGCTCGCAGATCCGCGCCATCGAGATCGACACCGCCTACCTCAAGGGCAACTCGGCCGGCTGGGCGTCGGTGTCCGTCAAGGACGGCGAGGACGGCGAGTGGCGCGAGGTCCTCCCGCGCACCCGGATGCAGCCCGACACCAACCACCGCTTCGTCCTGCCGGAGCCGGCCGTCGGCACGCACGCGCGCGTGGACATCTTCCCCGACGGCGGCATCTCCCGCCTGCGCCTGTTCGGCTCGCTGACCGAGGACGGCGCGGACCACCTCGCCGCCCGCCACCAGGAACTGGGCGGCTGACCGATCCACCCGGACCCGCGAGGCGCCCCGGCCTGACAGCACCGGGGCGCCTCGCGCGCCTTCTCCTCGCCGAGGGGCACGGAGGGGCTCACGTCACGCCGCGTGCCCGCCGTCCACGGCGAACTCCGCGCCCGTCACGTACGCCGCTCCCGCCAGGTACGCGACCATCGACGCCACCTCGCCGGCCGTCCCGAAGCGGCCCAGCGCGGTCATCGCCGCCTGGCCGTCCGCGTACGGGCCGTCCGCCGGGTTCATGCCAGTGTCGACCGGGCCGGGATGGACGATGTTCGCCGTGATCCCGCGCGGGCCCAGCTCCCGGGCCAGCGCCTTGGTGAGGCCCACCAGGGCGGCCTTGCTCATCGCGTACAGCGTCCCGCCGGGCCCCGGCACCCGCAGCGCCATGCAGCTGCCTATGGTGATGATCCGGCCGCCCGCCGTCATCCGGGACGCGGCGGCCTGCGAGGCCAGGAAGACACCGCGCACGTTCACCGCGAGGACACGGTCGACGTCGGCGGGCGACAGGCTCTCCAGCGGGCCGAGCAGGCCCACGCCCGCGTTGTTCACCAGGATGTCGAGGCGGTCCCCGAACGTCACCGCCCGCTCCACGGCCCCCGCCGCCTCGCCCGCGTCGGCCGCGTCCGCGCGCAGCGCCACCGCCCGGCGCCCCAGCGCCCGGACGGCCCGTACGACGTCCTCGGCCGCCTCCTTGTTCCCGGCGTAGGTCACGGCCACGTCCGCGCCCTGGCGGGCCAGCCGCAGCGCCACCGATCACTCCCGTTACTGGGGCGAACGGGACCTTCGGTCTCTGCACGTGCTGGCTCTTGTGCAGGAGTTCGGTTCCACCTGCTTGGCCGCCCGGGCCGAGGACGGGATCCGCGGGTACGTCTTCGGGTTCGTCACCCCGGACGGCACCGGGTACGTGCATCTGATCGCCACGCGGGACGATGCCCGTGGCGCCGGTCTCGGGCGCCGTCTGTACGCGGCGTTCGCCGAAGCGGCGGAACGTCACGGTGCGCGGAGGCTGAAGGCGATCACGTCCGTCGGGAACGCCGGATCGATCGCCTTCCACCGCCGTCTCGGCTTCGAGGCGCAGATCGTCGACGACTACGACGGCCCCGGCCGGGCCATGGCCGTCTTCCACCGGGATCTGCCGTTCGGCGTCTCACGGCCCTGACTCCACCAGCCGTCACCGGTGTGCGCACAAGCCGCCAGGCGCGGCAGAGCCCGCGGTCCGCTGCGAGGCCGCAGCCACGCGTCGCCGCCGTCAGCGAGGGGCTGCGGCGTACTGGTCCGACGACAGCTCGAACACCCGCACTCGGCGGCCGTAGGCGGGGCTTACGGTCTCACGGACCGGACGCATCCCCAGTTTGGCCATGATCCGTTCGGAGGCGTCGTTGCCCACTTGAGCGATGCTGACGATCCGCTCCAGCCCCCGCTCTTCGAACCCGAACCGTACGGCGGCGGCAGCGGCCTCGGTGGCCAGGCCCTGCCCCCAGTGGGAGCGTCCCAGCCGCCAGCCGACCTCGACCGCCGGCAGGACCTCCGGCAGGAAGTGCGGCACCGAGAGGCCGGTGAACCCGGCCAGCTCACCCGTGGACCGGATCTCCACGGCGAACAGGCCGAAGCCCCGTGACTCCCACTCGCCCTCCCACGCCCGGATCCCGTCGCGGGTCTGCTGTTCGTCACGGACGCTGCCGTCACGGATCCACCGCATGACCTCGGGGTCGGCATGGAGGGCGGCCATGGGTGCGACGTCTTCCTCACGCCAGCGACGCAGGATCAAACGAGGAGTCTCCAGCCTGACCATCCGATCATTCTGGATCATGAACGGGCTCTCCACCACCCTCACCGGACACTTTCGGTACACCTCCCGGGAGCGGTGGCGGTGGTTTCCACCCGGCCCGGGAAGGGGGCGGGTGAGGCGCCGTGCGGGGCACCGATGAGTTGCGGGGGCCGGTGGGGTCTGAGGTGATGACACGGACCCCGAGCACAGAGAGGCACCCGCCATGGGCAAGCTCGTCCTCACCACCTTCCTCACCCTCGACGGCGTCTACCAGGCCCCCGGCGGACCGCAGGAGGACACCCGCGACGGCTTCGGCCAGGGCGGCTGGAGCGTCCCGTACGCCGACGAGGACTTCGGCCGGTTCGTCGACGAGGTCTTCGGCCGCGTCGGCGCCTTCCTCCTGGGCCGCTGTACGTACGACATCTTCGCCTCCTACTGGCCGAAGGTGACGGACCCCGCCGACCCGGTCGCCGGCAAGCTGAACGGCCTGCCCAAGTACGTCGTCTCCACCACCCTGGACCGGCCGGAGTGGGCGGGCGCGGCCGTGGTCCGCGGCGACCTCGCCAAGGAGGTCGCCGCCCTGAAGGAGCGCACCGACGGCGAGCTCCAGGTGCACGGCAGCGGCGCACTCGCCCAGTCCCTGTTCGCCCTGGACCTGATCGACACCGTCCACCTGCTGACCTTCCCGGTCGTGCTCGGCGCCGGACGCCGCCTCTTCCCGGAGGGCGCCGTGCCGACCGCGTTCCGGCACACCGGCGGACGCGTCACCACCACCGGGGTGTCCATCCAGTCGTACGACCTGGCGGGCCGCCCCGAGTACGGCTCGTACGAGCTCCCGGAGACGGACGCCTGAGGCGGGCGGCGGCGCGGCTCACCGGCCTGCCGCCCGTGGTGAGCGGGACCCGGGCGACAGGTTAACTGCCCGGGAACACAGGGGACTTGAGGTGAAATTCCGTGGATTGTCATTGACATGCCGACGTCTACGCGCGTCATCATGACGGCATGAGATTCCCCCCACGCGCCACTCGGACCGGCGCCGCAGCCGCTCTCCTGTCCGCCCTCCTCGTGGGCGGCACCGTCTCCGCGACCCCGGCCGCCGCCGCCCCCGCGGCGGTCGGCAGCATCTGCTACAGCGACCTGCCGTCCCAGGCCCACGACACGCTCGGCCTGATCGAGCGGGGCGGCCCCTTCCCGTACGAACAGGACGGCACGGTCTTCCGGAACCGGGAAGGCATCCTGCCCTCCCGGCCGACCGGCTACTACCACGAGTACACCGTGATCACGCCCGGCTCCTCCACGCGCGGCGCGCGCCGCATCGTCACGGGTGAGGGGTACCAGGAGGACTACTACACCGCCGACCACTACGCCTCGTTCGACCTGGTGGACCACGACTGCTGAGCGCGGTCCAGGTATCACCGGCACGCGGATGTGTGGCCCCGCGGCCCCGGGAGGGGTGCGGGGCCACTGTCGTGTCCGGGGGCGGAGGCTCGCGTGACAGTCGTCTGGCCTCGCCCTGCCGTTCGGTGACGTTGCTGCGGTGGGGCTGAGGAACCTGACGTAATCCTGAACAGATGTTCCTTGAATATGCGTGCGGAACCCAGAACTCTTGAAGGCGGGATCGGGTGTGCCGCCGGCCGGACCCACTCGTTCCAGGAGAACTCCCGTCGAGGACTGTCCGGGAAGCACGGCCGACCCCGCCCCGTCCGCGAGTCCGCGAGCCCACGAGCCCACGAGTCCGCGAGCCCACGAGCCTTCGTGCCGCGCGAGCGCGCCGGCGCCCCGTCGCGCCGACATGTGTGGCGCGTACATGACATAGACCTGCGATCCGGCGTCCGGCCTGACCCGACCCCGGCACCACCGCCGAACCAAGGAGCACGTCCCATGCACAGCACACTGATCGTCGCCCGCATGGCGCCCGAGTCGAGTGCCGAGGTGGCGAAGCTGTTCACCGCGTTCGACACCACCGAGATGCCGCACCGGATGGGAACACGGCGACGCCAGCTGTTCTCCTACCGGGGCCTGTACTTCCACCTCCAGGACTTCGACACCGCCGACGGCGGCGAGCGCATCGAAGCCGCCAAGACCGACCCGCGCTTCATCGGGATCAGCAACGACCTGAAGCCGTTCATCGAAGCGTACGACCCGGCGACCTGGCGCTCCCCGGCGGACGCCATGGCGACCCGCTTCTACGCGTGGGAGGCGTCGGAGTGACGGCACGGCGGGTGGTCATCACCGGGCTGGAGGTCCTCGCCCCCGGGGGTGTCGGCACCAAGAACTTCTGGAGTCTGCTCAGCGAGGGCCGCACGGCGACCCGCGGCATCACCTTCTTCGACCCCTCTCCCTTCCGTTCCCGGGTCGCCGCCGAGATCGACTTCGACGCGTACGCGCACGGACTGTCCCCCCAGGAGATCCGCAGGATGGACCGCGCGGCCCAGTTCGCCGTGGTCGCGGCGCGCGGCGCGGTCGCCGACAGCGGCATCGAGACGGACACGCTCGACCCGTACCGGATCGGTGTGACCGTGGGCAGCGCGGTCGGCGCCACCATGGGACTGGACCAGGAGTACCGCGTCGTCAGCGACGGCGGCCGGCTCGACCTCGTGGACCACGAGTACGCCGTCCCGCACCTGTACGACCATCTGGTGCCCAGCTCCTTCGCGGCCGAGGTCGCCTGGGCCGTGGGCGCGCAGGGACCGAGCACCGTCGTCTCCACCGGCTGCACCTCCGGCATCGACTCGGTCGGCTACGCCGCCGAGCTGATCCGGGAGGGCTCCGCCGATGTCATGGTCGCCGGGTCGTCGGACGCCCCGATCTCGCCGATCACCATGGCGTGCTTCGACGCGATCAAGGCCACCACACCGCGTTTCGACGACCCGGCCACCGCCTCGCGCCCCTTCGACGGCACCCGCAACGGGTTCGTCCTGGGCGAGGGCGCCGCCGTCTTCGTCCTGGAGGAACTGCGGGCCGCCCGGGCGCGCGGCGCGCACATCTACGCGGAGATCGCGGGGTACGCCACGCGCAGCAACGCCTACCACATGACCGGGCTGCGGCCCGACGGCGCGGAGATGGCCGAGGCGATCCGGGTGGCGCTCGACGAGGCCCGGCTCGACCCGCGGGAGATCGACTACATCAACGCCCACGGCTCCGGCACCAAGCAGAACGACCGGCACGAGACCGCCGCCTTCAAGAGGAGCCTCGGCGAGCACGCCTACCGCACCCCCGTCAGCTCCATCAAGTCGATGGTCGGGCACTCGCTGGGCGCCATCGGCTCCATCGAGATCGCCGCGTCCGTGCTGGCCATGGAGTACGACGTGATCCCCCCGACGGCCAATCTGCACACCCCCGACCCCGAATGCGACCTGGACTACGTGCCGCTCACGGCACGGGACCAGCTCACCGACGTGGTCCTCACCGTGGGCAGCGGCTTCGGCGGGTTCCAGAGCGCGATGGTGCTGGCCGACCCGGAGCGGAGCGCGGCATGAGCACCTCGGTGGTCGTCACCGGACTGGGCGTCGCGGCACCGAACGGGCTCGGCACCACGCCGTACTGGGCGGCGACGCTCGACGGCAGGAGCGCGATCGGGCGCCTCACCCGCTTCGACCCCTCGCGGTACCCGGCCCGGCTGGCCGGGGAGATCACCGGCTTCGTCGCCGAGGAGCACCTGCCCAGCCGGCTGATCCCGCAGACCGACCGCATGACGCGGATCGCGCTGGCCGCCGCCGACTGGGCACTGGAGGACGCCGGGGTACGGCCCGGGGAGCTGGGCGAGTTCGACATGGGCGTCGTCACGGCCAGCGCCTCCGGCGGCTTCGAGTTCGGGCAGGGCGAGCTGCGGAAGCTGTGGAGCCAGGGCGGTCAGTACGTCTCCGCGTACCAGTCCTTCGCCTGGTTCTACGCCGTCAACAGCGGCCAGATATCCATCCGCCACGGCATGAAGGGACCGAGCGGCGTGGTCGTCAGCGACCAGGCCGGCGGCCTGGACGCGGTGGCGCAGGCCCGGCGGCAGATCCGCAAGGGCACCCGGCTGATCGTCTCCGGCGCGGTCGACGCGTCCCTGTGCCCCTGGGGCTGGGTGGCGCAACTGGCGAGCGGCCGGCTCAGCACGAGCGACGAACCGGCCGCGGCATACCTCCCCTTCGACCGCCGGGCGCGGGGCCACGTACCCGGCGAGGGCGGCGCGATCCTCGTGCTGGAGCGGGCGGAGGAGGCCGCGCGACGGGGAGCCCGCCGCTACGGGGAGATCGCCGGGTACGGCGCGACCATCGACCCCAGGGGAGGCGCCCCGGACGGGGAGGGCCTGCGCAAGGCCGCCGAACTCGCCCTCGCCGACGCGGGCCTGGAGACGGCCGACGTCGACGTGGTGTTCGCGGACGCCGCGGGCGACCCGGACCTCGACCGGGCCGAGGCCGCCGCCCTCGTCGCCCTGTTCGGCCCGCGCGGTGTGCCGGTGACCGCCCCCAAGACCATGACCGGACGCCTGTATTCGGGGGCGGCCCCGCTCGACGTGGCCGCCGCGCTCCTCGCCGTCCGGGACCGGGTCGTCCCGCCGTCGGTCCACACCGACCCCGCCCCCGAGTACGGCCTCGACCTGGTCGTGGGACGGCCGCGTCCCGCGCCCGTGCGCACCGCCCTGGTGCTGGCCCGCGGCCACGGAGGGTTCAACTCCGCCCTGATCGTCCGGGCCGCGCGGTGACATCGCGCACCGCCGCACCGCCGCACCGCCGCACCGCCGCACCGCCGCACCGCCGCACCGCCGGGCCACCGCCCGGCACCCCCCTGAAACACCCCCTGAAACACCCTCTGAAACACCCCCACAGATCCCGACACCGCTTGGAAAGGACCCCCCGTGGTCACCGACGTCTTCACCCTCGACGAACTGAAGCGGATTCTGCTGGAAGCCGCCGGCGCCGACGAGCAGGTCGACCTGGACGGCGACATCCTCGACACCGAGTTCCAGGACCTCGGTTACGAGTCGCTGGCACTGCTGGAGACGAGCAGCCGGATCGAGCGGCGGTACGGCATCTCGCTGGACGACGAGGCGGTGTCCGACGCCCTGACGCCGCGTGCCCTCATCGCCGTCGTCAACGCGCGGCTGACCGCCGTCCGAGCCTGAGGACCCCGGGATGACCGAGATGAGCGAGACGACAGAGACAGCACAGGACACGGGACGCGTCGCGGTGGTCACCGGCGCGACGAGCGGGATCGGCCTGGCCGTGGCGCGGCTGCTCGCCGCCCGGGGACACCGGGTGTTCATCGGCGCCCGCAACGCCGACCGGGTCGTCGCCACCGTCAAGGAGCTGACCGGGGAGGGGCTGGAGGCCGACGGCGCGGTCGTCGACGTCCGCGACCGGGCCGGGGTCAAGGAGTTCGTGCAGGCCGCGGTGGACCGGTTCGGCACGGTGGACGTGCTGGTCAACAACGCGGGCCGGTCCGGCGGCGGCGTGACGGCCGACATCGCCGACGAACTCTGGGACGACGTGATCGACACCAACCTCAACAGCGTCTTCCGCGTCACCCGCGAGGTCCTCACCACCGGCGGCATGCGCGGGAAGAAGCGCGGACGCATCATCAACATCGCGTCCACCGCGGGCAAGCAGGGCGTGGTGCTCGGCGCCCCGTACTCGGCCTCCAAACACGGCGTGGTCGGCTTCACCAAGGCCCTCGGCAACGAGCTGGCGCCCACCGGCATCACCGTCAACGCGGTCTGCCCCGGCTATGTCGAGACACCGATGGCCCAGCGCGTACGGCAGGGCTACGCGGCCGCCTACGGCACCACCGAGGAGGCGATCCTGGAGAAGTTCCAGGCGAAGATCCCGCTCGGCCGCTACTCCACCCCGCAGGAGGTCGCCGGCCTCGTCGCCTACCTCGCCTCCGACACCGCGGCCTCCATCACCTCGCAGGCCCTCAACGTCTGCGGCGGACTCGGCAACTTCTGAACCGCCCGACCGCCCAGAGGACACCCCTTCCCCGGAGGAGAGCACGTCATGACGACCCGAGAGGTCGAGCACGACATCACCGTGGCCGCCCCGGCCGCCGCCGTGTACCGGCTGCTGGCCGAGGTGGAGAACTGGCCGCGCATCTTCCCGCCCACCCTTTTCGCCGACCGGACCGAGCACACCGCGACCGGCGAACGCATCCGCATCTGGGCCACCGCCAACGGCGAGGCCAAGAACTGGACCTCCCGCCGCACCCTCGACCCGGACGCGCTGCGGATCACCTTCCGCCAGGAGGTCACCCAGCCTCCGGTCGCCGCGATGGGCGGTGCCTGGATCATCGAGCCCCGGTCCGAGGCCGAGTCCCGGGTACGGCTGCTGCACGACTACCGGGCCGTCGACGACGACCCGGAGGGCCTGAAGTGGATCGACGAGGCCGTCGACCGCAACAGCCGTTCGGAACTGGCCGCGCTGAAGCAGAACCTCGAACGCGCCCACGCCGACGAGGACCTGACCTTCTCCTTCACCGACAGCGTGACCGTCCGCGGCGCCGCCAAGGACCTGTTCGACTTCGTCAACGAGGCCGGCCGCTGGCCCGAACGGCTGCCCCACGTGGCCACCGTACGGCTCACCGAGGACACCCCCGGACTGCAGACCCTGGAGATGGACACCCGCGCCAAGGACGGCTCGACGCACACCACCAAGTCGTACCGGGTCGTCTTCCCGCACCACCGGATCGCCTACAAGCAGGTCACCCTGCCCGCGCTGATGACCCTGCACACGGGGATCTGGACCTTCGAGGAGACGGCGCGGGGGACGGTCGCCTCCTCGCAGCACACCGTCACCCTCGCCACCGGCGCCATCGAGCGGGTCCTCGGCCCGGACGCCACCGTCGCCGACGCCCGCGCCTACGTGCACGAAGCGCTGAGCACCAACAGCCTGGCGACGCTCACCCACGCCAAGCAGTACGCCGAGCGGAAGAACCGGCCGGCGTGAACGGCGCCGGCCGGCCGGACACCCAGGTCGTCGTGGTGGGCGCGGGACCGGTGGGCCTGATGCTCGCCGGGGAACTGCGCCTGGGCGGCGCCGAGGTGACCGTACTGGAGCGGCGGACCGCGCGGACCACCGAGTCGCGCGCCTCGACCCTGCACGCCCGCACCATGGAGATCCTGGACAGCCGCGGGCTGCTGGCACCGCTCGGCACCCCGCCGCGCGAGCCGCGCGGCCACTTCGCCGGCATACCGCTCGACCTCACCCTGCCCGGTCCCTACCCCGGGCAGTGGAAGGTCCCGCAGTCCCGCACCGAGGAGGTGCTGGAGCAGTGGGCGCGTTCGCTGGGCGCGGACATCCGGCGCGGCCACGAGGTGCGCACGCTCACCGTCACCGAGGAGTACGTCGAGGCCGGGGCCGACGGTCCCGGCGGCCCCGTGCGGATACGCGCCGGACACCTCGTGGCCTGCGACGGCGAGGACAGCACCGTCCGCCGGCTCACCGGCGCCGCGTTCCCCGGGAACGACGCCCGCCGCGAACTGCTCCGCGCCGACCTGAGCGGCGTCACCGTCCCCGACCGGCGCTTCCAGCGGCTGCCCGCGGGTCTGGCCATCGCGGCCCGGCGCGGCGACGGCGTCACCCGCGTCATGGTGCACGAGTTCGGCTCCACCGCCCGGCCCCGCACCGAGGAGCCCGGTCTCACCGAGATCGCCGAACGGTGGAAACGGGTCACCGGCGAGGACATCAGCGCCGCGACGCCGCTGTGGGTGAACGCCTTCGGCGACGCCTCCCGGCAGCTCACCCGCTACCGCGAGGGCCGCGTCCTGTTCGCCGGCGACGCCGCGCACCGCCAGATGCCCATCGGCGGGCAGGCCCTCAACCTGGGCCTGCAGGACGCCGTCAACCTCGGCTGGAAACTGGCCCGGCACGTCACCGGCAGGGCCGCCCCCGGCCTCCTCGACACCTACCACGCCGAGCGGCACCCGGTCGGCCGCCGGGCCCTGGCCGCCATCGAGGCCCAGGCACAGCTGCTGCTCGGCGGGCCCGAGGCGGAACCGCTGCGCGCGCTGCTGGCGGAGCTCGTCGCCCTGGAGGCCGTACGCGCCCACCTCGCCGGGATGATCAGCGGCCTCGACGTGCGCTACGACCTCCCTGGGGACCCGCACCCCCTCCTCGGAGCACGCCTGCCGCCCCTCTCCCTGGACACCGGCCAAGGCCACGTCACCACGGCGGAGCTGCTCCGGCCGGGCCGGGGCCTGCGCCTCGGCCTGCGCGGCACCGAGGTCATGGCCCGTACGGACACGGCCCGTACGGACATGGCCCGTACGGACACAGCCCGTACGAATACGGCCCGCACGGACACGGCCTTCGCGGGCGTCCGCTCCCTGCTGGTCCGGCCCGACGGCCACATCGCCCAGGTGGAGCGGGCGGACACGCCGCCCGAGGACCGGGCGGAGGCCGAACGACGGTGGTTCGGCCCGGACGCCGGCGCACGGATCCCCACGACGGAAGGAACACCATGCCCCTGATCTCGCCCGACGACGGCTACCTGACCGTGTTCAACCTCTTCGAGACCGACACCCCCGCGCTCCAGGACGACGTCCTCGACGCGATGCGCGACATCATCGACCACGCGGACTACCCGGGCTGGATCTCCTCCACCCTGCACGCCGGCGTCGACACCCCCGGCACCGCCAACTACATCCAGTGGCGCAGCGCGGCGGACCTCCAGGCGCGCTACGAGGGCCGGAAGTTCCAGCAGAAGACCGTGCCGCTGTTCCACAGACTCGCCCGCACCGTACGGCTGCTGAAGACCGAGGTGGCGTTCACCCAGCACCACCCGTCGCTCGGCGACGCCGTGGAGATCTCGCCGAAACGGGACGACCACACCGTACTGATCGTGCTCGACACCGAGCCGGAGAACCAGAAGGAACTGCTGGAGACGCTCGCCAAACCCGACGAGTGGATCAAGACGGTCCCCGGCTACCGCTCCCACACCTACTTCCGCGGCCTCGACGGCACCTTCGTCGTCAACTACGCGCAGTGGGACAGCAAGGAGCTGTACGACGCCTTCCACACCCTGCCCGAGGAGCAGCGGCCCGCCGACGTGCGCGCGGGACGGCTGCGCGCCCGCGAGCTGGTGACGAAACGCCAGGCCAACACCTACCGCGTGGTGCACACCCGCTCCGCCGGGGACTGAGGGGCGGCCGTGGACACCGACGTCATCGTCGTCGGCGCCGGACCCACCGGCCTGATGCTCGCCGGGGAGCTCCGCCTCGGCGGGGCCCGGGTCGTGGTCCTGGAGCGGCTGGCCCGGCCCACCGGCCAGTCCCGCGGCCTGGGCTTCACCGCCCGCGCCATGGAGGTGTTCGACCAGCGCGGCCTGCTCCCGCGCTTCGGCCGCGGCCCCACCCTGGAGACCAGCCCCGTCGGCCACTTCGGCGGCGTGCGGTTCGACTACTCGGTGCTGGAGGGCGCCCACTTCGGCGCCCGCGACATCCCGCAGTCGCAGACCGAGGCGGTCCTGGAGCGGTGGGCCACGGAACTGGGCGCCGACATCCGGCGCGGCTGGGAGTTCCAGGGCCTGGACCTGGGTCCGGGCCTGGACCCGGACGTGGGCCCGGGCCTGATTCCGGGTCTGGTCCCGGGCGCGGGTCCGGGCCTGATTCCGGGACTGGCCCCGGGCGCGAGTCCGGGCACGGACGCCGGCCGGCGGGGGGAGGCGGGGAAGAGCGCGGGGAAGGAGGCGCGGAGGGACGCGGGGAAGGAGGCGGGGAAGGACGCGGGGGTCACCGTCACCGCGCGCACCCCCGACGGCGTTCGCCGCCTGCGCGCGGTCTACCTCGTGGGCTGCGACGGCGGCCACAGCGCCGTCCGCCGGGCCGCCGGCATCGACTTCCCCGGCACCCCGGCGACCCGCGAGATGTTCCTGGCCGACGTGGCCGGCTGCGCGCTCAGGCCACGCCCCCTGGGCGAACGGCTGCCGCACGGCATGGTGATGGCGGCGCCCCTGGGCGACGGCGTCGACCGGATCATCGTCTGCCCGCACGGCACACCGCCCCGCGACCGCGCCGGGCGGATCACCTTCGCCGAGGTCGCCGACGCCTGGCAGCGCATCACCGGCGAGGACATCCACGGCGGCACCGCCGTCTGGGTCAGCTCCTTCACCGACGCCACCCGCCAGGCCGCCGCCTACCGGCGCGGCCCGGTGCTGCTCGCCGGGGACGCCGCGCACATCCACCTCCCCGCCGGCGGCCAGGGCCTGAGCACCGGCGTGCAGGACGCGGTCAACCTGGGCTGGAAGCTGGCCGCCACGGTCCGCGGCACCGCGGCGGACGGCCTCCTCGACACCTACCACGCCGAACGGCACCCGGTGGGCGCGCGCCTGCTGTCCCACACCCGCGCCCAGGGCACGGTGTTCCTCGGCGGCGCGGAGGCGGACCCGCTGCGCGACCTGCTCACCGGACTCCTCGCCCACGACGACGTCAAACGGCACCTGGCGGGCCAGGTCAGCGGCCTCGACATCCGTTACGACCTGGCGACCGGCGACCACCCGCTGCTCGGCCGCCGCCTCGCGCCCCGCCGGCTGGTGGGCGAGACGGGCGAGAGCGACACGACGAGCCTGCTGCACCCGGGGCGCGGTGTCCTGCTCGACCTCGCCGACGACCCCGCCCTGCGCGCGGCGGCGGCCGGCTGGCAGGACCGGGTGTCCGTCGTGACCGCCGTGCCCAAACCCGTGGACGGCGCCGACGAACTGGCCGGCACGGCCGCGCTGCTGGTACGCCCCGACGGGCACGTGGCGTGGACGGCGCCCGGCACCCGCGTCCCGGCGGGCCCGGCCGGGGCCCTGCGCCGCTGGTTCGGCCCGCCCGCCCCCGGCCACCACTCCGACCTCCCCGCGAAGGAGACGTGATGGCACCGCGCCTGTTCACCTCCGAGTCCGTGACCGAGGGCCACCCCGACAAGATCGCCGACCAGATCAGCGACACCCTGCTGGACGCGCTGCTGGCCCAGGACCCCTCCTCGCGCGTGGCGGTCGAGACGCTGATCACGACCGGCCTGGTGCACGTGGCCGGGGAGGTCACCACCACGGCGTACGTCCCGATCGCGCGGCTGGTGCGCGAACGGATCCTGGACATCGGCTACGACGCGTCGGCGAAGGGCTTCGACGGCGCCACGTGCGGTGTGTCGGTGTCCATCGGCGCGCAGTCCCCGGACATCGCCCGGGGCGTCGACACGGGCGGCGCCGGCGACCAGGGCCTGATGTTCGGTTACGCGTGCGACGAGACGCCGGAACTGATGCCGCTGCCCATCCGGCTCGCCCACCGGCTGTCGCGCCGGCTCACCGACGTCCGCCGCGACGGGACCGTCCCCTACCTGCGCCCGGACGGCAAGACGCAGGTCACCCTGGAGTACGACGGCGACCGGGCGGTCCGCCTGGACACCGTCGTGGTCTCCGCCCAGCACGCGGCCGGCGTCGACCTGGCGGGCCTGCTCGCCCCCGACATCCGCGCGTTCGTGGTCGAGCCGGAACTGGCGGCGCTGCGCGAGGAGGGCATCGAGGTGGAGACCGAGGGCCACCGGCTGCTGGTCAACCCGACCGGGCGGTTCGAGATCGGCGGCCCGATGGGCGACGCCGGCCTGACCGGCCGGAAGATCATCATCGACACGTACGGCGGCACGGCCCGGCACGGCGGCGGCGCCTTCTCCGGCAAGGACCCGTCCAAGGTGGACCGTTCGGCGGCGTACGCGATGCGCTGGGTCGCCAAGAACGTCGTCGCCGCCGGGCTCGCGCGCCGCTGCGAGGTCCAGGTCTCCTACGCCATCGGCAGGGCCGAGCCGGTCGGCCTGTTCGTGGAGACCTTCGGCACCGAGACGGTCGCGCCGCAGCGGATCCAGGACGCCGTGACGGAGGTCTTCGACCTGCGTCCGGCCGCCCTCATCCGCGACCTGGACCTGCTCCGCCCGATCTACGCCCGGACCGCCGCCTACGGCCACTTCGGACGCGAGCTGCCCGAGTTCACCTGGGAGCGGACCGACCGCGCCGAGGAACTGCGCAAGGCGGCCGGAGCGTGACCGGCCCCCGGCGCGTCCTCGTGACCGGCTCGGTGGCCACCGACCATCTCATGGCCTACCCGGGGCGGTTCGCCGAGCAACTCCTCGGCGACCGGCTGGACCGGATCTCCCTGTCCTTCCTCGCCGACACGCTCGACATCCGCCGCGGCGGCGTGGGCGCCAACATCGCCCTGGGGCTCGCCCGGCTCGGGCTGCGGCCCGTGCTCGCCGCCGCGGCCGGCCGGGACTTCGCGGAGTACGGCGCGTGGCTGCGGGCGAACGGCGTGGACACCGGCGCCGTGCGCGTCAGCGACACCCTGCACACCGCCCGGTTCGTGTGCACCACGGACGCCGACCAGAACCAGATCGCCACCTTCCACGCCGGCGCGATGGCCGAGGCCCGGCACATCGGCCTCGCGCGGACGGCGGACCGGCACGGCCCCTTCGCCCTCGCGGTGATCGGCCCCGACGACCCGGAGGCCATGCTGCGCCACGCCGAGGAGTGCCGGCGGCTCGGCATCCCGTTCGCCGCGGACCCCTCCCAGCAACTCGCCCGCCTGGACCGGACCCGGACCCGGCACCTGATCGACGGGGCCCGGCTGCTGTTCACCAACGAGTACGAGGCCGGTCTGCTGCTGCGGCACACGGCCTGGACGCGGGAACAGGTGCTGGAGCGCACCGGCGCCTGGGTGGTCACGCGGGGAGCGCCCCGGGCCACCGTCGTCGCCCTGCACGGCGGCGGCGTCCACGCCGGCTACTTCGACGGGCAGGCCCACCCCGACCTGTCCCTGCTGACGCTGGGCACCCGGCTCGGCTTCACCGTGCTGGCCGTCGACCGGCCCGGCTACGGCCACTCCGCCGCACGGCTGCCCGAGGGCCTGCCCCTGGCCGCCCAGTCGGCCGTCCTGGGCGCGGCGCTCGCCGACTTCACCGCCGGGCACCCGGTCGGCGCCGGCCTCTTCCTGCTCGGCCACTCGCTCGGCGGCAAACTGGCCCTGCTGGCCGCCGCCGACGGACCGCCCCTGCTGGGCGTGGACGTCTCCGGCTGCGGTCACCGCCCCGCCGCCGGCCCGGCCGCTCCGGACCGGGCCGCCCGCGCCTGGGGCCCCCTCGGCCTGTACCCGCCGGGCACCTTCCGCCCCGACGCGGACCTGTTCCGCCCGATACCGCCGCGGGAGGCCGCCGACATCCCGCACTGGCCACGGCTGTTCACCCGGATCGCGCCCCGCGTGCGGGTACCGGTCCGGTTCACCTTCGCCGAACACGAGCGGTGGTGGTGCCACGGCGACCGGGACCTGGCCGACCTCAGGGCCCGGTTCACCGGAGCCCCCCGGGTGCTGACCGAGCGCCAGCCGAGCGCGGGCCACAACATCAGCCTGGGCTGGGCGGCCCGCTCCTACCACCTGCGGGCGCTGGCGTTCCTGGAGGACTGCGTCACCCGCCTGGCCGGGCGGTGACACCGGCGCGCCCACCCCCGGCGGCCCGCCCCGGCACACCGGCCGGAACCCGGTCGCCACCACCCACGAAGACGAAGGAGTGCCATGTCCGCCCACGACGCCCTGACCGCCCTCCGGGAGCAGGTGCGGCTGCTCGTCGACCGCGCCGAGATCACCGCGCTGTGCGACCGTTACATCACCCACCTGGACAAGGACCGGCACCGCGACGACTGGTTCGGATCGGTCTTCACCGACGACGCCCACCTCGTCTTTCCCATGGGCGAGTACAAGGGGGCCGCCGGGCTCGCGGAGTTCCAGGAGATGGCCCGCGCCACCTTCGAACGCACCCACCACCTCGCCTCCAACTACACCGTCGGCATCGACGGCGACACCGCGCGCATCGGCGCCCACCTCACCGCCGTGCACCTCAGGCGCGCGGCCGAGCCGGGAAGCCACTTCGACATCGGTGGCCATTTCGAGGCCGAGGCCGTGCGCACCCCCGAGGGCTGGCGGCTGCGCCGCTTCGTCTTCGCCCTGGCCTGGCACACGGGCGACCGGCCGCAGGGCGCGGACGGCCACTGACCCGTCGCGCCCGCACGCAACCGGCCCGGCTTGACCAAGACCTGACACGAGTTCACCAAGATCTGACACGGGACCGCCTTGATCCGGCCGCCGCCCCTGACAGAGGCTTCCAAGGGGCCTGCCGGTGCGTCCCGGTCCACCATCCGGTACAGAGGAGGAAGTCCCTTCATGCCCTCGCAACCCTCCCAGCTCCCCGTCCAGGTACGGATGCTGCAGCTGATCACGGCCGGCTGGCTCGGGCAGGCCGTGAGCGCCGCCGCCGAACTGGGCCTCGCGGACGCGCTCGCCTCCGGACCCCGCTCGGTGCGGGACCTGGCCGAGGCCACCGAGGCGCACGCCCCCAGCCTGTACCGGCTGCTGCGGGCCTGCGCCGACATCGGTCTGTTCGACGAACACGACGACCAGGTCTTCGCCCTCACGGAACTCGGCGAGACCCTGCGCGACGACAGCCCCGTCTCGCTGCGCAACTTCGCGGTCTGGACCGGACTGCCCGCCGAACGGTACGCCTGGGCGGGCCTCGCCGGTGCCGTGCGCACCGGCCAGCCGGCCTTCCCCGAGGTCCTCGGCAAGTCGGTGTGGGACTACATGCAGGACCACCCGGACGTCCTGACCGTGTTCGACAAGGCGATGACCGAGCTGTCCCGGCAGATCATCGGCCCCGTGGTCGCCGCCTACGGCTTCGGCGGCTTCGGGACGGTGGTCGACGTCGGCGGCGGCCGGGGCGCCCTGCTCGCCGCGGTCCTCGCCGCCAACCCCGAGGCCCGGGGCATCCTCTACGACCGGCCCGAGGTCATCGCCCGGGCGGGCGGCCCCTTGCGCGAGGCGGGCGTCGACGACCGGGCGCAGCTGATCGGCGGGGACTTCTTCGACGGCGTGCCCCGGGGCGGCGACGCGTACGTGCTGTCCAACATCATCCACGACTGGGACGACGAACTGTCCCGGCGGATCCTCGCCCACTGCCGCGACGCGCTGCCCGGCGACGGCCGCGTCCTGCTGGTCGAGGCGGTCGTGCCGGACCGCCCCCGGCCCACCCCCACCGTCTCCCTGATGGACCTCGACATGCTGGCGGTCGCCGGCGGCCGCCAGCGCACGGCCGCCGAGTTCGAGGCTCTGCTGCGCACGGCCGGTCTCCGGCTGGAACGGATCGTCCCCGGCGGCCACTGCAGCGTCGTCGAGGCGTCCCGCGCCTGACCGCCACCACCCCGCCCGTCACGCCGTACCCCCGTACCTCCGTATCACCCGGGCACCGTCCCGGACCGCACCCCCGCGCCCAGGAAAAAGCTCAGGAAAAGAGCTCAGGAAAAGAGCTCCCGACAAGAGCTCAGAACAAGATCAGGAAGGCACCTTCCATGCCAGAACGGCTCACACGCACACCGTGGTTCGGATTCGGACCGGGCGTAGGCGTGGGCGAGGCACCCGCACTCCTGCGCAGCGTGGAGTACGCGGACCGGGCGGGGCTCGACTTCTTCACCGTCTCCGACCACCCCTACTACGGCAGCCGCCTGGAGGCGTACAGCACGCTGTCCCTGCTCCTGGGCCGCACCCGGAACATCGCCGGCGTCACCACCGTCACCAACCTGCCCACCCGGCCGGTGCCGGTCCTGGCCCGCATGCTCACCAGCCTGTCCGCGCTGACGGACGGACGCGTCGTCCTCGGCGTCGGCGCCGGCGGCTACTGGGACGACATCGTCCGGCTGGGCGTGCCCCGGCTCGGGCCGGGCGCCGCCGTCCGTGCCCTGGAGGAGGCCATCGGCCTGGTCAGGGACCTGTCGGGCGGCGGGCGGCCGGTCACCTTCGAGGGCGAGTTCTCCCAGGTGACCGCCCTGGACCCGGCACCCGTCCCGGCCCCGCCGGTGTGGACGGGCTCGGTCGGGCCGAAGTCGCTCGCCGTCACCGGCCGGCTGGCCGACGGCTGGATACCCGGCAACGCGGCGGACTGGCACAGCGACCGCTACCGCCGGTCACGCCCGGTCGTCGACGAGGCCGCCGCCTCCGTGGGCCGCGACCCCGGCGCCGTCGCCACCGTCTTCAACCTGCCCGCACGGATCACCGACTCCCCGCTCAACACTCCCCGCGACCCCTCCGGCCGCTGGCTGGGCGGCTCCGTCGCGCAGTGGACCGAGGAGCTGACCGGGGCCGTGCTCGAACACGGCGCCTCGGGATTCGTCTACTTCGCCTCGGGCGACCCCTCCGGCGACCTCGGGCTGGCGCGCTGGGCCGAGGAGATCGCCCCCGCGGTCCGTGAAGCCGTCGCCAAGGGCTGAGCAGTGCCTCGCACGCGACCGAGAGCCCGAACGAGAGGAACCCACGTGCCCGAGACCAAGGTCACGCTCAAGGTCAACGGAACCCCGCACACCCTCACCGTCGAACCGCGGGTCACCCTGGTCCGCGCCCTCCGCGACCACCTGGGGCTGACCGGCACCAAGATCGGCTGCGACCGGGGCGAATGCGGCGCCTGCACCGTGCTGGTGGAGGGCCGGCGCGTCACCTCCTGCATGACGCTGGCCGTGATGCAGGACGGCCGTGAGATCACCACCGTCGAGGGGCTGGCCGGCGCCGACGGGGAACTCCACCCGGTCCAGGCCGCGTTCGCGGAGCACGACGCCTTCCAGTGCGGCTACTGCACCCCGGGGCAGCTGCTGTCCGCCGTCGCCTGCGTCGCCGAGGGGCACACCCGCGACGACGACGAGATCCGGGAGTGGATGAGCGGCAACCTGTGCCGCTGCGGCGCCTATCCGCAGATCGTGGCAGCCGTCCGGGACACGGCCCGGCGGACCGCCCTCGCCGGCCGGACGGACGGCGATGCGTGACGTCGACTACACCCGCGTGGACGACCCCGCCGAGGCGGTCGCCGTCCTGTCCCGCAACCCCGGCGCGCGGCTCCTCGCCGGCGGGACCGACCTGCTCAACCTCCTCAAGGAACACATCGAGGAGCCCGGCCTCCTCGTGGACGTCTCCCGCACCCCGCCGACCGGGATCGCCGAGGAACCGGACGGGCTCACGCTGGGCGCGCTCACCACCCTCGCCGACGCCGCCGCCCACCCCGCCGTACGCCGCGGCCACCCGGCCGTCGCCCAGGCGCTGGAGAGCTCCGCCTCACCGCAACTGCGCACCATGGCGACGCTCGGCGGCAACCTGCTGCAACGCACCCGCTGCCCCTACTTCCGCGCGGAGACCGCCCTGCCCTGCAACAAGCGCCGCCCCGGGACCGGCTGCGCCGCCCGCACCGGCGACCACCGCAGCGCCGCGATCTTCGAAACCGGCACCGCCTGCGTCGCCACCCACCCCTCCGACCCGGCGGTCGCGCTCGCCGCGCTCGACACCCGGCTGCGGCTGCGCGGCCCCCGCGGGGAGCGGACCCTCGCCCTGGCCGACCTGTACCGGATGCCCGGCGACCCGCCGCACGTCGAGACCCGCCTCGACCACTACGAGATGATCACGGCGCTGCACATCCCCTCGTCCCCGCTCACCGCCGCCTCCCGCTACGTCAAGGTCCGGGAACGGGCCTCCTACGAGTTCGCCCTGGTGTCGGCCGCCGTCGCCGCCGTGGTCGAGGACGGCGTCCTGACGGATGTACGGATCGCCCTGGGCGGGGTCGCCCCCCGCCCCTGGCGCCTGCACGAGGCCGAACGGGCCCTGCGCGGCGTGGAGCCGCGGCCGGCCGCCGTCCGGGAGGCCGTCGCCCCCGCCTTCGCCGCCGCCCGCCCCCTGCCCCGCAACGCCTTCAAGGTGGAACTGGCGCTGCGCACCGTGGTCCGGGCGCTCACGGACGTCACGGACGCGCCTAGGGCACCGCAGGCACCGGAAGGAGCACGCCGATGACCGCGCCGCCGCGCCCCGGCTGGAGCCGCACCGAAGCCGCCGAGAAGCTCACCGGCCGGGCCCGGTACGCCGCCGACCGGCCCGTGGACACGCACGCCGTGCTGGTCACCTCCACGATCCCGGCCGGCCGGGTGCGGGAGGTGAGGCTCGACACGGCCCGCTTCCCCGGCGTGCGGGTGCTCACCCACGCCGACGCCCCGCGCCTGCGGGACCCCGACGAGGGCGGCCGGATCGCCGAGGGCAAGGTGCCCGTCTACGTCCAGCGCGTCCTGCCCCTCCAGGACGACCGGGTGCACTACGAGGGCCAGCCGGTGGCCCTCGTCCTCGCCGACCGCGCGGAGACGGCCCACGAGGCCGCCGCCGCGCTGCGCGTGGAGTACGACCCCGAGCCCGCCGTGCTGCCCGCCGACGCCGACGAGGCCGACGCCCGCCCCGCCCGCGACTGGCTCGTCCCCTCCTCCTCCGCGGTCGGCGACCTCGACGCGGGCGTCGCCGAGGCCCACACCGTGCTGGAGCGGACCTACACCACGGCCGCCCGCCACCACAGCCCGATCGAGCCCGCCGCCACCGTCGCCGCCTGGGACGGCGGCCGGCTGACCCTGTACGACGCCACACAGTCGCTGTTCGCCGTGCGCGCCACGGTCGCCGCCGTCCTCGGACTGCCCGAGGACGGCGTCCGGGTCGTCGCCGAGCACGTCGGCGGCGGCTTCGGCAGCAAGGGGTACGTGTGGCCGCACGTCCTGCTCGCCGCCATGGCGGCCCGGCTGCTCGGCGGCACCGTCGCCCTCGTGCTGACCCGCGCCCAGAGCTTCACCGCCCACGGCTTCCAGCCCGAGACCCGGCAGAGCGTGCTGCTCGCCGCCCGCGCCGACGGCCGGCTCACTGCCGTACGCCACCTCTCCACCAACCTCACCGCGCGCTACGCGGAGTACCCCGAGTTCTCCGCCATCGGCACCCGCACCCTGTACGCGTCCCCGGCCATCGAGACCCGCACCCGGGTCCTGCCCGTCGACCTGGGCCTGCCCACCCCGATGCGCTCCCCGCACGAGGGCACCGGCATGTTCGCGCTGGAGTCGGCGATGGACGAACTGGCCTACGCGCTCGGCGTCGACCCGCTGGAGCTGAGACTGCGCAACCACGCCGAGCAGGACCCCACCGAGCGACGCCCCTTCTCCTCGAAGGAACTGCGCGCCTGCTACGAGGAGGGCGCCCGCCGGTTCGGCTGGGACCGGCGGCCGATGGCCCCCCGCTCGCTGCGCGACGGCCGCGAACTCGTCGGCCAGGGCATGGCGAGCGTCATCCTGCACTCCGTACGCCTGCCCGCCACCGCCCGCATCACGATGGAGCCCGACGGCGGCGTCGTCCTCGCGGCCGGCACCCAGGAGATCGGCGGCGGCACCCGCACGATCATGCCGCAGATCGCCGCCGAGACCCTGGGCGTCCCGCGCGACCGGATCACCTTCCGCATGGGGGACACCTCACTGCCCGCCAACCTGTACTCGGTGGGCTCCTCCACCGCCAACAGCCTCGGCTCCGCCGTCCGCAAGGCCGCGCTCGCCCTGAGGGAACGGCTCGGCCCCGGCGCCCGGCCGCCCGCCGAACCGCTCACCGTCCAGGAGACCTGGCTGCCCGCCCCGGGCGACCGCTCCGTGCACAGCTTCGGCGCGGTCTTCGTGGAGGTCGGCGTCGACGAGGACCTCGGAGTGACCCGCGTCCGCCGCGTCGTCGGCGTCTACAGCGCCGGCCGGATCATCAACCCGGTCACCGCGCGCAGCCAGCTCACCGGCGGGCTCGTCTGGGGCATCGGGCAGGCCCTCCTGGAGGAATCCGCCGTCGACCCCCGGCTCGGCCGCTTCGTCTCCAAGAACCTCGCCGGCTTCCTCGTCCCCGTGCAGGCCGACATCCCCGACCTCGACGTCTCCTTCGTCGACGAGTACGACCCGCACGCCGGCGCGCTCGGCGGCCGCGGCATCGGCGAGCTGGCCCCGATCGGCGTCGCCGCCGCCGTCGCCAACGCCGTCCACCACGCCACCGGCATCCGCCTGCGCTCCCTGCCCCTGCGCACGGTGGAGGCCCTGACCACCACCCCCGCCTGACCGCTCGCCCCGCGCGCCGCGGACAGCTCCGACCGCCCCGCCGTCCAGAAAGGTCCCCGGATGTCCACCAGCACCTCCGGCCCCCGCCCCCGCCGACTCCTCCGGTCCGCGGCCGCGCTCGTCGCGCTGCTGCTGCCGGTCACCGCGTGTTCCGGCGGCTCCGCGGGGTCCGGTGACGGCTCCGGGGGCACCCCGCGCGACGGCGGCACCCTGACCGTCGGCGCCGAGGCCGACCCCACCTGCCTGGACCCCCAGCAGACCGGACAGCTGGCCGCGGTGGACATCACCCGCTCCCTGGTCGACACGCTCACCGACCAGGACCCGGAGACCGGCCGCATCGTGCCGTGGCTGGCGCGGTCGTTCAAGACGAGCCCCGACGCCACCGCCTTCACCTTCGTCCTGCGCGAAGGCGCCACCTTCAGCGACGGCAGCCCCGTCGACGCGCGGTCCGTGAAGCTGACCTTCGACCACCTCGTCGAACAGCCCGCCAACGGCGCCCCGGCGTATCTGCGCGGCTACCGGGGCACCGAGATCGCCGGCCCCCGCGAGTTCACCGTCCGCTTCGACGCGCCCAACGCCCAGTTCCTCCAGGCGACCTCGCTCGTCGGCCTGGGCATCCTGGCCCCGGCCACGTTCGAGCAGTCCGAGGCCGCCCGGTGCCGGGGCCGGTTCATCGGGTCCGGGCCGTACGTCCTGGACCACTACACCGCCAACCAGGAAGCCGTCCTCACCCGGCGCGACGGCTACGCCTGGCCGTCGTCGCTCGCCCGCAACCGGGGCGCCGCCCACCTGGAGTCGGTGCGCTTC
Source organism: Streptomyces sp. NPDC006134 (assembly GCF_040628835.1). NCBI lineage: Bacteria > Bacillati > Actinomycetota > Actinomycetes > Kitasatosporales > Streptomycetaceae > Streptomyces > Streptomyces sp. NPDC006134. Next base: position 53,573 of record NZ_JBEXTV010000053.1, read on the forward strand.
GTCTTCGTCCCGGAGGCCGGTGCCCGCAGCGGCGCGCTCGGTTCCGGCCAGGTACAGGTGGCCAAGAGCGTCCAGCCCACCGACCAGGAGCAGTTCCAGAAGGGCGGCTTCCGGCTGCTGTCCAAGCCCGCCCCCGGCCTGGTGCCGCCGCTGTCCCTCAACCACTCCGGCGTCCTCGCCGACCGGCGGGTGCGCCAGGCACTCCTGAAGGGCATCGACCGCCGGCAGCTCGTCGACACCGTCCTCAGCCCCGCGCACCGGCCGGCCACCAGCGTCCTGGCCTCCACCACCCCCTTCCACACCGACATGAGCGACCGGCTGCGCCACGACCCGGCCGGCGCGCGCAAGCTGCTGGACAGCGCCGGCTGGCGGGTGGGCGGCGACGGCATCCGCGTCAAGGACGGCAAACGGCTCACGCTGACCTGGCTGATCCCGGCGCCCATGCCGCCCGTCAACGAGTACGTCCAGCAGCAGCTGCGCACCCTCGGCATCGACGTCCGGCTCAAGGCGGTCCAGCCGGCCGCCTACGTCGAACAGCAGCAGCAGGGCCGGTTCGACCTCACCGCCGTCGCCGTCACCCGCGCCGACCCCGACGTCCTGCGGACCGTGTTCTCCTCCACCGGGGCCAACCTCTGGCACCTGCCGCCCAGCACGCTCGACACCTACCTGGAGCAGCAGGCGTCGGCCACCGACGACCGGGCCCGCCAGGCCGCCGTCACCAAGGCCGTCGCGTGGATCCTCGACCACGCCGACACCGTCCCGCTGTACGAGGGCGCCCTCGTCCACGGCGTCTCCACGACGGTCCACGACCTCGAACTCGACGCGTCCACGCGGCTCGACCTGCACGACGCGTGGATCGGGTGACGCCATGACCTTCCACCCGCCCACCACGACCGCACCGCGTGAAGGGAGGACACCGTGACCACGGCCTGGTTCCTGGCCGGGCGGCTGCTGCGCGCCGTGTTCGTCGTCTGGGCCGCGTTCACCGTCGCCTTCGCGGCGCTGCGGCTGCTGCCCGGCGATCCGGTGGCGCTGATGCTCAGCGGACGCGGCGGCTTCGAGACCCTCACCCCCGAGGACATCGCCCGGGCCGAGGCCGAGCTCGGCTACGACCGGCCCCTGTGGCAGCAGTACGGCAGCGCCCTCGCGGACGCCGCCCGCGGGGACCTCGGCACCTCCCTGCAGACCGGCCAGCCGGTCGCCCGGATGATCCGCGACGCCCTGCCGCCGACCCTGACGGTGGGCCTGACGGCCCTGGCGCTCGCGCTGACCGCCGGCACCCTGCTCGCCGTGCTCGCCAACCTCGCCACCTCGCCGGCGGCCCGGCAGCTCCTGCGGTCCCTCCCGTCGTTCGCCGTGTCGCTGCCCTCCTTCTGGGTCGGGCTCCTCCTCATCCAGCTCCTGTCGTTCCACTGGCGCCTGTTCCCCTCGCTGGGCGACACCGGACCGTCGAGCGTCGTCCTGCCGGCCTGCACCCTGGCCATCCCCGGCGCCGCCCTGGTCGCCCAGGTGCTCGGCAAGAGCCTGCACACGGCCCTGCGCGAGCCGTACGCCGAGACGGTCCGCGCCACCGGCGCCGGCCGGGCACGGCTGGTGCTCGCCCACGGGCTGCGCAACGCGGCGATCCCGGCGGTGACCGTCGTGGGACTGCTGGTCGGCTCCCTCATCGGCGGGGCCGTCGTCGTCGAGACCGTCTTCTCCCGCCCCGGGATGGGACGCATCACCCAGGCCGCCGTCGCCGCCCAGGACCTGACGGTCGTCCAGGGCGTCGTGGTGGTGGCCGCGCTCGCCTTCGCCGTGGTCAACCTCGTGGTCGACCTGATCTATCCCGTACTGGATCCCCGGATCCGCTCCACCGGCCGGCTGGTGGCCGCATGACCGGCACCGAGTTCCCCGCCGGACCCTCTGCCGGGACCCCCGCCGGGCCCTCTGCCGGGTCCTCCGCCGGGCCCTCTGCCGGGTCCTCCGCCGGACCCTCTGCCGGGACCCCCGCCGGGCCCTCTGCCGGGTCCTCCGCCGGGCCCTCCGCCGAGACCGCGCCGAAGAGCACGCCGGACGGAGCGGGGCGGCGCCGGCCGTGGCCCGCGCGGGCCGGCCGGGCCCTGCTGCGCTCGCCCGGCATCACCCTGTCCGTGCTGACCCTGCTGCTCGTGCTGGGCTGGGCGGTGGCGCCCCGCTGGTTCACGGACCGCAGCCCCACCCAGGGCGTCCCCGGCCAACGCTTCCGGGCGCCCGGTGCCGGACACCCCTTCGGCACCGACCAGCTCGGCCGGGACGTGTACGCGCGCGTGGTGCACGGCGCGTCGCTCTCCTTGCGCGCGACCGTCCTCGCCCTCGTCATCGCCCTCGTCGCCGGGGCGCTGCTCGGCCTGCTGGCCGGTTTCTTCGGCCGCTGGACCGACGCGGTGATCACGCGGGCGGTGGAGGTCATGCTGTCGATCCCGCCCGTCCTGCTGTCGCTGACCATCGTCACCGCCATCGGATTCGGCACCACCCAGGTGGCGATCGCCGTCGGGGCCACCAGCGTCGCCGGATTCACCCGGGTGATGCGCGCCGAGGTGCTGCGCGTCCGCACGGCCGTGTACGTCGAGGCCGCGATCCTGTGCGGCGCGCGCTGGTGGCGGATCCTGCCCCGTTACATCCTGCCGTCGGCCGCGGGCCCCGTCCTGGCGCTGGCCGCCCTGGACTTCGGCCTGGTCGTCCTCGCCGTGGCCTCCCTCAGCTTCCTCGGGTACGGCGAACCGCCACCGGCCCCCGAGTGGGGCGCGCTCGTCGCCGACGGACGCAACTACCTCGGCACGGCCTGGTGGCTGACGACCCTGCCGGGCCTCACCGTGTCCGCCGTCGTCCTCGCGGCCAACCGGCTGTCGCGGGTCCTGGAACCCGAAGGGAGAAACGGGTGAACGCCGCGCACCGGTCCCCGGCCCGGGCACCGGGCACCGTCCGGGCCGGGAAGACGTCCCCGCTGCTGCGCATCGAGGGCCTGCGGATCGGCTACCGCACCTCGGACGGCGCGCACACGGCGGTCGACGGGCTCAGCCTCGACGTCGCCCCGGGCCGTATCACCGCCGTGGTCGGCGAGTCCGGCTCCGGCAAGAGCAGCACGGCCCACGCGGTCGTCGGACTGCTGCCCGCGGGCGGCCGGATCGAGGCCGGCAGCATCCGGCTGGAGGGCGAGGAACTGACCACGCTCGGCGAACGGGCCTGGCGCCACGTCCGGGGCCACCGCATCGGACTGGTCCCCCAGGACCCCGGGATCGCGCTGGACCCGGTCAAGCCCGTCGGGCGGCAGGTGGCCGAAGTGCTGCGCGTCCACCGGCTGGCCACCCGGCGCGGTGCCGCCGGGCAGGCGGTCGACCTGCTGGCCCGGGCGGGCCTGCCCGATCCGGCCGCACGGGCCCGCCAGTACCCGCACGAGCTGTCCGGAGGGATGCGCCAGCGCGTCCTCATCGCGCTGGCGACCGCGGCCCGGCCCCGGCTGCTGGTCGCCGACGAACCCACCTCCGCGCTGGACGTCACCGTCCAGCGGCAGATCCTCGACCACCTCCAGGAGGTCGTCACCACCACCGGCACCGCCCTGCTGCTCATCACCCACGACCTGTCCGTCGTGGCCGACCGGGCCCAGCACGTGGTGGTGATGGCGGACGGACGGGCCGTGGAGGCGGGCCCGACGCGGCAGGTGCTGGGCGACCCCCGGCACCCGTACACGCGCCGGCTGCTCGCGGACGTACCCCGCCCACCGCTCCGAGCCCGCGGCCCCGCCTCCGTCACCGGTCCCGGTCTCACCTCCGTCACCGGTCCCGCCTCCGTCACCGGGGCTGATCCCGGCCGCATCTCCGCCGCCGATCCCGATACCGTCCCCGACCCCGATGCCGCCCCCGTCCCCGACCCCGATGCCGCCCCCGTCACCGACCCCGATGCCGCCCCCGTCACCGGCCCCGACGCCGATCCCGGCCCCGGCCACGCCCCCGGACAGACGCTGCTGCGCGTGCGGGACCTGGTGCGCTCCTTCCCGGTCCGGGGACCGGGCCCGCGCGCACGCCGTCGGCGCAGGGCCGTGGACGGGGTCGGTTTCGACCTCGCCCGCGGCGAGATCCTGGGCCTGGTGGGCGAGTCCGGGTCGGGCAAGTCGACCACCGCGCGCCTGGTGCTCGGCCTGGACCGGCCGGACAGCGGCACGGTCGAACTGGACGGCGAGAACGTCACCACCGCGCGCGGCGCGGCCCGGCGGCGGCTGCACCGGCGCGTCCAGCTCGTCTACCAGAACCCCTACGCCTCGCTGAACCCCCGGTTCACCGTCGAGGAACTCCTCACCGAGCCCCTGCGCAACCACCGCGTCGGCGACCGGGCCGGGCGCGCCGCGACCGTACGCCGCCTCCTCGACGACGTCGCCCTGCCCGAACGGACCCGGCTGCGCAAGGCGGCCGAACTCTCCGGCGGCCAGCGCCAGCGCGTCGCCATCGCCCGGGCCCTGGCCCTCGGCCCCGAACTGCTGGTGTGCGACGAGCCGGTGTCGGCCCTCGACGTCACCGTCCAGGCCCGGATCCTGGAACTCCTGCTGGACCTGCGGCGGCGGCACGGGCTGAGCTACCTGTTCATCTCCCACGACCTGGCCGTCGTCGGGCAGATCAGCGACCGGATCGCGGTGATGCGCGCCGGCCGGCTGGTGGAGACCGGCGCCACCGACCGCGTCCTGCGCTCCCCCCGGCACCCCTACACCCGGGAACTGCTCGACGCCGTTCCCGGCGGGCTCGGCGCGCTCGGGCCCGCCCCCGCCCCGGAACCCGACGGCGCGACGGAGAATCTCAATGATCGTGTCAAGCCGCCTGCGTGACCGGCGGGACGGAGGTGAACAGCCTCTTGTCGCGCAGCATCGCCCACAGCACGTTGAC
>NZ_JBEXTV010000054.1:0-57751 GCF_040628835.1 Streptomyces sp. NPDC006134
GGTCGCCGCCTTCTGCTCCTCCGAGCCCGACGCCGGCTCCGACGTCGCCTCCATGCGCACCCGTGCCGTGTACGACGAGGCCAAGGACGAGTGGGCACGCGCTCGCGGCCCTGCGGCTCGCCCAGCGCCTTCTCCGCGGCGTCGAGGCGGTACCAGCCCTCCCAGGTGGTGAAGCGGATGTTCCGCTCGGCCAGGAAGGCGTCCACGGCCTCGGGGCCGGGGGAGGCGGGGGTGTGCAGCCGCCCGTTCGCGAAGTCGTCCAGCAGGTTCGCCACCGTCTCGTTGGCGTCGCCCTTGGTGTGGCCGATCAGACCGATGGGTCCGCGCCGGATCCAGCCGGTGACGTACGTGGACTGCAGGTGCTCGCCCGACTCCTGGACGACGCGCCCGCCCTCGTCCGGAACCGTGCCGGACTCCAGGTCCCACGGCAGCTTGGGCAGCTTGTCCGACAGGTAGCCGACCGCGCGGTACACCGCGGTGACGTCCCAGTCCGTGAACTTCCCCGTGCCCTTGACGTTGCCCGTGCCGTCCAGGGCGGTGCGCTCGGTGCGCAGGCCGACGACCTTGCCGTCCTCGCCGAGGATCTCGGCGGGCGACTCGAAGAAGTGCAGGAACAGCTTGTGCGGCCGGTCGCCGACGTCGCGGATGGCCCAGTTCTCCAGCGTCTTGGCGACCATGTCGGCCTGCTTGTTGCCGCGCCGGGTCGCGATCGAGCCGTCGTCGTAGTCGATGTCCTCGGGGTCGACGATGACCTCGATGTTGGGGGAGTGGTCCAGCTCGCGCAGCTCCATCGGGCTGAACTTCGCCTGCGCCGGGCCCCGGCGGCCGAAGACGTGGATCTCCTTGGCCCGGTTGGCCTTCAGCCCGTCGTAGACGTTCTGCGGGATCTCCGTCGGCAGCAGCTCGTCCGCCGTCTTGGCGAGGATGCGGGCCACGTCCAGGGCGACGTTGCCGACGCCGAGCACGGCGACCTTCTCCGCCTCCAGCGGCCAGGTGCGCGGCACGTCCGGGTGGCCGTCGTACCAGGAGACGAAGTCGGCGGCGCCGTAGGAGCCGTCGAGGTCGATGCCGGGGATCGACAGGGCCCGGTCGGCCATCGCGCCGGTGGCGAAGATCACCGCGTCGTAGAACGCGCGCAGGTCGTCCAGGCTGATGTCGGTGGGGTAGTCGACGTTGCCGAAGAGGCGGATCTGCGGCTTGTCCAGCACCTGGTGCAGGGCGGTGATGATGCCCTTGATACGGGGGTGGTCGGGGGCGACGCCGTAACGGATCAGGCCGAACGGCGCCGGCATCCGCTCGAAGATGTCGATGGACACGCCGGGTTCGGCGGCCACCTCGGACTTGAGCAGTGCGTCGGCGGCGTAGATCCCGGCCGGGCCGGATCCGACGATGGCTACCCGCAGAGGGCGGGGCATGATCAGGTTCCCTTCGAGCGATGACAAGCGTCTCGCCGGGAAGCCTAAGTTAAGGCAAGCCTAAGTCGGTACGCGGGTCCCGTCTATGAGCTCATAAGGCAGGCTTATGGGATCTCCCGGGGAAGGTTTGAACCGTCCGTCACGGGTGACGCAGGCGTCAGACATGCGTCCGGACATGCGTCAGGCAGGCGTCAGGACGGTCCGACCTCGCGAGGGAGCCGGGTGTGAACGGGGACAGGAAGACCGGCGGCCACCGCCGGGACCAGGACCACGACGGTGGCGGTGCCGACGGCGGCGCCGGCGCGCGGACGGACGACGGCGGCCCGTCGGATCCGAACCGGTGGCGGGCCCTGTGGGTGACACTGGCCGCCGGGTTCATGAGCCTGCTCGACGTCACCATCGTCGCCGTGGCCCTGCCGTCCATCCAGCGGGACCTGCACGCCTCGGCGGCGTCCGTGCAGTGGGTGGTCTCGGGCTACGCCCTGGCGTTCGCCCTGACGCTGGTGACGGCCGGGCGGCTCGGCGACGCGTTCGGCCGGCGCCGCCTCTTCCTCGCCGCGCTGGCGGCCTTCATGGTGTGCAGCGCCGCGGCGGGCGCCGCCCCCACCATCACGCTGCTGGTCGTGGCCCGGCTGGCCCAGGGAGTCGCCGCCGGCGCCCTCGCCCCGCAGAACTCGGCCCTGATCCAGCAGATGTTCCACGGCGCGGAACGCGCCCGCGCCTTCGGGCTGTTCGGCGCGACCGTGGGCGTCTCCAGCGCCGTGGGCCCGATCACCGGGGGCCTGATCCTGGCGCTCGCCGACGGACCGCAGGGCTGGCGGTGGATCTTCTACGTCAACGTGCCCGTCGGCGCGCTCGCCCTCCTCCTCGGCAGCCGCCTGCTGCCCCGCACCGCGCCCGGCCGCCCGGGGCGCCTGGACCCCCTCGGAGTCGTCCTGCTCGGCGCCGGGATCCTGGCCCTGATGCTGCCGCTGGTGCTCGCCGAGGCCGGCGGGCTCGGCCGCCTGTGGTGGCTGTTCCCGGCCGGAGCGCTGATCCTCGCCGGGTTCGTGCGGTGGGAGCGCCAGCTCGCCGGCCGCGGCGGGGCCCCGCTGCTGGATCCGCGGCTGCTCACCGACACGCCGGGCTACGCCACCGGCGCGGTCCTGGGCGCCCTGTACTTCATCGGCTTCAGCGGGGTCTGGCTGGTCTTCGCGCTGTTCTTCCAGAACGGCCTCGGCTACTCGCCCCTGTGGTCCGGGCTGGCGGTGACGCCCTTCGCCGTCGGCTCCGCCGCCGCGGCGGCCGTGGCGGGGCGGCTGGTCGGGCGGCTGGGACGGCTGCTGACCGTCTGGGGGCTCGTCGCCGTCATGGCGGGGCTGGGCGGGACGGCGCTGGTGCTGTGGCTCGCCCCCGCCGGCCACGCCGTGTGGATCGCGGCCCCGCTGCTGCTCGCCGGTGGCCTCGGCAGCGGCTGCGTCATCTCCCCGAACATCACGATGACACTGCGGGACGTCCCGGTGCGCATGGCGGGCGCCGCGGGAGGCGCCCTGCAGACCGGGCAGCGGCTGGGCGCCGCCGTCGGGACCGCCGCGCTGCCCGGCCTGTTCCATCTCGCCCTGCACGCCACGCACGACGACTACCGCGCCGCCGTGGCCGTCGCCGTCGGGTCCGGTGCCGCCGCCATGCTGTGCGCCCTGGCCGTCGCGGTCCTCGACCGGCGGCGGGAGCGCTCCGGCGACGGCCCGGGCAGCCCGCCTCGGCCCTCCCCCGGCTTCGTCCGCGCGCACCAGGACCGGTGCGGCGGCTGACCCGACGGCGTCGCGGCCGATCCTGCGTCCCGGCCGGCCCCGTGCGCCGGGGCCGGCCGCGACGCCGCGCTCAGTGGCGCTTGCCGAGCTTCCGCAGCATCTGCTGCGCCTGGGCGCGGCGGCGGGGGTCCGCGGCGGCCCGGCGCAGCTGCTCGGTCGTGCGGCGTCCCTGCGGGCTGCGCGCGAACTGCTTGATCCGGTCCAGCATTCCGGCCATGACGTACCTCCGGTTCGACGACGGATCCTGTCCTGCCGGTCTCCTACCCGGTCACCAGGCGCTCAGCCGTGGGACCGGGCATGTTTGCGCCCGTCCGGGCGGGCAACCCGGCCCTTCCTGGCACCGAGACGAACCGCTGAGGTGAGCAGCTGTGAGCGGCAACGAGAAGGCCAAGGCGAAGATGGAACAGGCCCGGGGGAAGGCCAAGGAAGCGGCCGGGCGCGCGGTGGGCAACGAGAGGCTCACGGCGGAGGGCCGCACCGAGCAGACCAAGGGCGACGCCCGCCAGGCGAAGGAGAAGGCGAAGGACACGTTCCGGCACTGATGCGTCATCACGGTTGACCGAGCCGGCCCCCGTGCCGGCGCACCGCGGGGCCGCGGAACCCGGCGTACGGCCGTTCCGCGGCCTTCACCGTGCCCGACGCCTCTCGCGCCGTGCCTGACGGCTCCCGGCAGCCCGGCACCCCGGTAGCTCAACCGCCCGGCAGCCTGGTAGCTCGATCGCCCGGCAGTCCCGGAAGCCCGGTAGCCCGACCGCCCGGCCGCTCGCGCGGCGCCGGGCCCGTCAGGGAATCGGTTGCTCCGCCCAGATCACCTTGCCCTCGGGCGTGTAGCGGGTGCCCCAGCGTTCGGCGAGCTGGGCGACGAGGAACAACCCGCGTCCGCCCTCGTCCGTCATGGCCGCGTACCGCAGATGCGGCGAGGTGCTGCTGCTGTCGGCCACCTCGCAGATCAGCGCCCGGCCGCGCAGGACACGGACGCGGATGGGCTCCCCGCCGTACCGGATCGCGTTGGTGACCAGCTCGCTCAGCAGCAGCTCCGTCGTGAACGACAACTCCTCCAGCCCCCACTGCGCCAGCCGCCGGGTGACCCGGGCGCGCACCTCGCCGACGGCCGCCGGATCGGACGGCACCGCCCACTCGGCGACCCGGTCGGGACCGAGGGCCCGGGTACGGGCCACCAGCAGGGCGATGTCGTCGCCCGGCCGGGACGGGAGCCGCGCGTCCAGGGCGGCCCGGCACGTCTCCTCGGGCGACCCGCCGGACGCCGCGAGGGCGTCGCGCAACCGCTCCAGCCCCTCGTCGATGTCGTGCCCCCGGTCCTCCACGAGCCCGTCGGTGTACAGGACCAGCCGGCTGCCCTCCTCCAGCTCCAGCTCGGCCGTCTCGAACGGCAGGCCGCCGAGGCCCAGCGGGGGACCGGCGGGCACGTCGGGGAAGCCGACCGTGCCGTCCGGCCGGACCAGCACCGGCGGCGGATGGCCGGCCCGGGCCGTCACACAGGTCCGGGAAACCGGATCGTAGATCGCGTACAGGCAGGTCGCGCCGGTGACCGGGACGGCGCCGTCCTCGGCCGCCTCGTCCTGGTCGATCCGGGCGACCAGCTCGTCCAGCAGGGTGAGCAGTTCGTCGGGCGGCAGGTCCAGCGCGGAGAAGTTGTGCACCGCCGTCCGCAGCCGCCCCATGGTGGCCGCGGCGTGCAGCCCGTGCCCGACGACGTCGCCGACCACCAGCGCGACGCGGGCCCCCGACAGCGGCAGCACGTCGAACCAGTCGCCGCCCACGCCCGCCTGCGCGGGCAGGTACCGGTAGGCGATGTCCAGCGCGTCCTGCTCGGGCAGGCTGCGCGGCAGCAGACTGCGCTGGAGGGTCACCGCCATGCTGTGCTCGCGGGTGTAGCGGCGCGCGTTGTCGATGGAGACGGCGGCCCGGGCGACGAGTTCCTCGGCGAGGGCCAGCTCGTCCGCGTCGAACGGCTCGGGCCTCGCGGCGCGCCAGAAGCTGACCACGCCGAGCAGGAGGCTGCCCGCCCGCAGGGGCACGGTGATCAGCGAGTGGACGCCGTACTCCAGCACCCGCGCGGAGCGCTCCGGGTCCTGCGCCTGCCAGCCGCGGGCCCGGGCGAGGTCCGGTTCGAGCACCGGCCGGCCGGTGCGCAGGCTGTGACCCTGCGGAGAGGACGCCACGAAGCGGATCTGATGCCCCACCGGGTAGAGCGGGACATCCCCGCGGACACCGCTCAGGGCGGTACGGCGCAGCGGGGTGACCTCCTCCGGCCGGCCGCCGGCGAGGACCGCGTCGAACAGGTCCACGGTGGCGAAGTCCGCGAACCGGGGAACGGCCAGTTCCGCCAGCTCCTCGGCGGTACGGGTGACGTCCAGGCCGGTGCCGACGCCCATACTGGCGTCGTACAGCAGCTCCAGGCGCTCCCGGGCGGTCTCGGCCCGGCCGGACAGGGCGCGCAGCTCCGTGGTGTCGCGCAGGGTCGCCACGCTGCCGGGCGGCCCGCCCTGGCTGCCGGTGGACCGCTGGCTGACCGCCAGCAGCCGGTCCTTGACCAGGTGCACCTCGTCCGTGGCCAGGCGCCCGGAGGCCAGCAGCTCCGCCATGTCGGAGGGCAGCCCCAGATCGCGCACGTGCCGTCCCTCCGCGTCGCCGGGCAGACCGAGCAGACGGTGCGCCTCGTCGTTGGCGAGCAGCAGCGCGCCCTGGCCGCCGACGATCAGCACGCCCTCGTGGACGGCGTGCAGGACGGCGTCGTGGTGCTCGTACATCCGGGTCATCTCGTGCGGGCCCAGGCCGTGCGTCTGGCGCAGCAGCCGCCTGCTGACCAGGGCCGTGCCGGCCGTCGCCAGGACCAGCGCCACGCCCGCGGCGGACAGCAGCAGCGGCAGGTGCCGGTCGGCGGCACCGCCCACGTGGTCCTTGGTGACGCCGGCCGACACCAGGCCCACGACCGAGCCGTCCGCCGCCTCGACCGGCACCACGGCCTGCACCAGCGGCCCGAGGGTCCCCTCGACCTCCTCCGTCACGGTCCGCCCGGCCAGCGCGGAGGCGATCGTCCCGACGAACCGCTCGCCGATGCGGTCCGGCTCGGGGTGGGTGTAGCGCACCCCGTCGGTGTTCATGACGGTGACGAAGTCGACCCCGGTCGCCCTGCGGGCCGCCTCCGCCCGCGGCTGCAGCAGCGCCGTGGGATCGGGACTGCGCAGCGCCTCCCGCACGCCCGGCCCCTCGGCGAACGCCGCGGCCACGGCGACCGACCGGTTGCGGGCCTCGACGGTGCTGTCGTGGCGGACCTGGAGCACCAGCGCGGCCACGGCGGCCACCACCAGCAGCAGCACGATGACGATGTGCAGGACGAACACCTGTCCGGCGACGGTGCGCCCGGCCAGCGCCGCCCGCACCCCCGCGGCCCGCCCTCGCCGAAACCGGCCCGCGTCCCGCCGCCGGCCGGGCGGACCGCCGGGGCGACGGGCTGACCGGGCTCCCGATCGACCCATCAGCCGGACCATGTGCCCATGTCTACACTGCCGGGCCGCGGGAGGCGAGACACGTCCGCCCGGGCGCCGGGGCGCCCCCGCGCCGCCCGGTACGGCACGGGCGGGGCCGCTTCGGCCATGAGGGAGCGGCGGGTCCATACGGACGTCCCCGCGAGGGCGCGCAGGACTCCTCCCGGGCAGGTCACGGCCGGGCGCCTCACCGCGGGCCCCCGGGGCCGGGCCGGCGGGCGGCGAGCAGCAGGGCGGTGCCGTCGGGACGGTCCACGGCGTGCCGGGCCCGCGCGGTGAGCCGGCCGGCCACGGCCGCCAGGGAACCGCCCGGCGCGGGCGAGGCGGGGGCGCCGTACCGGGCCCGGGCCACCCGCAGGGCGCCGATACCGTCGTCGATGTCGGTGCCGGGCCGCTCCACCAGCCCGTCCGTGTACAGCGCCAGGAGGGCGCCGGGCTCCACCTCCTCGAAGGGGCGCGGCGCCGTCGCGGGGCCGGGACCGGCCGGGCGGCGGACGTGGAAGCGGACCGGGTCCGGGGCCGGCCGGGCGCCCCGCAGGTGGTCCTCGCAGGCGGCCCGGCCGGACCACGGCACGGCGTCCCACAGCGCGTGGCCGAGGAGCGCCGCCCGCGACCGCCCGAGCAGCCGGGCGGCGCGCGGATTGACGTACACGATCGTCCCGAGCCGGTCCAGGCCGAACACGCCGTCCGGCAGCAGGTCGGTCACGGCGTCGGCCACCGGACCCGGTCCCGGATCGCGCACCGAGCCCCGTACCGGCCCGGACCCGGGCGGGGCGGCGGACGGCCGCCACAGTTCCACCGCCACGCCCCGCCGGAAGGCGTCGGCGACGGGGAACGGACGGCCGACGTGCAGCCGCCACCAGGGGCGGAACAGCGGCCCGGGCAGCCCCGCCGGCACGGACAGGAGCAGCACACCGGGGGTACGGGACCGCAGACAGCCCCCGCCCGCGTGGCCGCCCGCCGCGCCGATCGCCTCCGCCGAGGCGTCGATCAGCAGCGTCACCGGCCGCCCGGGTTCCCGGTGTGCGTCCTCGGTGCCTGACGTCATCGGCCCACCTCGTCCGTGCCCCGTCACGCGGCGACACAGCCAAGGATGCGCCACGGGAACCCGGCACGCACCCGGGCGGCGCCTCGGCCCCCGTGGCGGGCCCGGGGCCCCGGCGGTCTCCGGGCCGCCCCTCGCCCCGGCACGCCCCGTCCCGTCCCGCCCTCGTCCCGCCTCCGCCCCCGGGGCCGTGACGGGCGCGGGCGCCGGGATCAGGTTCCGGAGACCTCCGGCCGGGACGCGTCGGGTGCGAGGGCGGGGGCGTCGGTGTCGAGGTCACGGTGGCAGCCGCGCAGCTCGTACCGTGCGCGGAGCACGGCGGCGGCCTCCTCGCGGGGCACCGACGTCAGGCCGAAGTGCTGGTGGGCACAGGCCAGTACGTCGTCGACGGTGACCCGGCCGCGCGGCGACCGCTCACCGGTGTGCTCACCGGCGGCGTCCCCCCGCTCCGCCAGGGCACGGCGCCGCGCCCTGATCGCGATGTCGGCCGCCACCCCGAGCTGTGCCCGGAAGTGGCGTGCGCGGCGCGCCGCGGCCTCCCGCGCGGCACGGCTCCTGCGGCGAACCAGACGTTTCATCGCTGCCCCCTCCTCGTCTCCGGCCGCCGTGCCGGGCGGCAGCCCCTGGTGAGTGAAGTCGTGTCAAGTCCGCTTACCCGTCGAAACGATGTTCAGACGCCGACGGCCGTGGCCCGGTACCCCCGCGTCCGCGGGGGTACCGGAACCCGGTCCATCATGACCAAAACGCTGCGGGACCAGCGGAACTTCGCACAAAACAATGGGGGGTACGGGTCCGATGCGTATCGTGAGGGACCAGGGTCCTTGCTTCCAAGAACGGGCCCAGGACCGGACGGTGAGGCTCCACATGACTCCGGCGCACAGGTCTGATGCCGTTGACCGTTCCGCGCTGTCCACGGTGGTGGACTTCGACGGCGGTACGGAGGTGATCCCTGCCGCCCGGGACCTGGTCCAGGACTTCGTCGTCCGGCTCGGTGAGGCGGGGGTGAAGACGGCCGACACCCTCCTGGACGTGGCGCGGCTGGTGGCCAGCGAACTGGTGACGAACGCCCTGCGGCACGCGCCGGGGCCGTGCCGGCTGCGGATGTCCGTGGTGGACGGCACCGTCGAGATCGCGGTGTCGGACACCGGCGACGGGTTTCCGACGTTCCTGCCGCGCGACCCCCGGCGGGTCGGGCAGCACGGGCTGGAGATCGTGACACGGCTGTGCGACCAGGTGATCACCAAGCCCGACGCCACGGGCAAGACCGTCTACGCGCGGCTGCCCCTCACGTGAGGCCGCGCCGCCCCACCGGGCCCGTGGGGCGGCGCGGATGACGGCGTGTCAGGCGGCCAGGGCCGCCTCCACCGTCGGGTAGCTCGGGATGAGGGCGTCCACCCCGACGAGCTGCAGGACGCGCTGCACGGCCTGCTGCGGCGCGGCGAGACGGAGCCAGACGCCGCCGGCCTCGGCGGCCTGGTGCGCGGTGATCAGCGCGTTGATGCCGCTGGAGTCCATGAAGCCCACGCCGCCCAGGTCGACGACCGCGCCCCGCCCCGTTCCCAGACAGGACAGCAGTACGTCGCGGAACCGGACGCTGCCGTCGAGGTCGACCTCTCCTGCGACGGTCACGAGACAGGCGCCGTCGTCCGTGGTGGTGCGGGTGATCAGCAGCCGCTCGGGCATCGCCGTTCCCTCGGTGTCCGCCACACTTCCTCACTTCCGCTTTCCGTCTCCGGACGTGGTCGGTGACCATGATGGCAGGGCTTTGCGCAGGTGCGGAGGGCGATGAAGAGTCCGGTCCGGGGCAGACGGCGGGAGTGATCTCCGCAGCGACCCGAGGAGGCGTCGTCACCGTGGCCAGCCCTGCCCGCCGTATACGAACCGACCAGCGCCGGCACCCGTTCGACCTGCGCAGGACCGCCGTGTTCTTCGGCCTGCTCGCCGCCCTCGTGATCCTTGCCGGGTTCGCGGCCCGCACGGTGGCCGACCTCGTCGAACGGCGCCCGGCCTGGGCGTCGGTACTGGTCCTGGCCGGCGGCGCGGGCGCCCTGTCCCTGTGGCGCCGCCGTCGCCGCCTCTCCGTGTCCCGCGCCGCGCGCCGGGCCGGAGCCGCGTTGGACGAGGCGGCGCGGACGACGGTCGCCGCCTGGGACGGCATCCCCTCCCACCCCGGAGGGGAACCGGGCGCGCCGGGGGAGACCGCGGACCGGTGGACCACCAGGCCCGCCGAACCCGCCGGCCGGGCCGGCGCCCTCGGCCGGGCCGAGCCCGCCGTCGCCCAGGACACCGCCGCGGACGGGGCGATCGCCGGTACCGGCCGCGTCGCCCCGGATCCGGCCGAGGACGAGATCCTCGGCCCGGACGAGTACGACGCCCTGGGCCCGGACGAGTACGACGCCCTGGGCCCGGACGAGTACGACGCCCTGGGCCCGGACGAGTACGACGCCCTGGGCCCGGACGAGTACGACGCCTTGGGCCCGGACGAGTTCGAGCACGCGGTGGCCGCGCTCTGCGTGCGTGACGGGTGCCGCGAGGCCGAGGTGGTCGGCGGAGCCGGTGACCTCGGCGCCGACGTCCTGGCCGTGGCCCCCGACGGACGCCGCGTCGTCATCCAGTGCAAGCGCTACGGGGACGGCACCACCGTCGGCTCCCAGGACGTCCAGCGCTTCGGCGGCACCTGTTTCGCCGTGCACCGGGCCGATGTCGCGGTCGTCGTCACCACCAGCGGCTTCACCGCACCCGCGCTCGACTACGCCGGGCAGTGCGGGATCGTGTGCCTGGACGGGCGGGACCTCAGGGCGTGGCGGGACGGCACGGGGCCGCGGCCGTGGGAGGTGCGTGGCACCGACGACCGCGCGCGCTGACGGCGGGGTCCGGCGGCACGGCTCTCGGCGCGCGGAATGACGCTCCGCTGACTAGGGTTTTCTGGTGTGGCTAGCACTTTCGAAGAGCTCGTGGCGAAGCGGCGCGCGGCCGACCAGGCACACCAGCGGGTCGAGGAGCTGCGCCACTCGTACGGGCCGCCCACCCAGAGCCAGTGGACCCCGCGGCAGTCCCACACCTACGAGACCGCCGTGCGGGCCTGGCGCGACCTGGACCGTGACGCACAGGCCGCGGTGACCGGCTACGCGAAGGAGCAGGGCCAGGCGCGGGACGCGGTGGAAGGGAAGGTCCGGGAGGCCGCCCAGGGCGCCGAGCCGTCCTGACGGCCCGGGACGCGCCCCGCCCGTCCGGCCTCCCGTCCGGTTCTCGTCCGGCCTGTGGTCCTGCCCGGTCTCCCGTCCGGTTCTCGTCCGGCCCGTGGTCCTGTCCGGTCCTCGTCCGGCCTGTGGTCCTGCCCGGCCTTCAAGGGCGCCGGACCGCGTCCCGTCCCGGCGTCGGGCGTCAGCGCCGTCAGGACGGGCAGGACGGTCAGAACGGCCAGGGCGGCGTCTCGCCCAGCAGTGCGTGGACGGCGGCCAGGGCCATGTCCCGGTCGCCGGGGACCAGTCCGATGCGGGTGCGCCGGTCGAGGAGGTCGGACTCGTCGAGGGCCCCCTCGTGGCGTACCGCCCACAGCAGTTCGGCCCCGGTGACGGGGTGGCCCGGCAGGAGCGGCTCGCCGAGCCGGGGGTCCCGCGCGGCGAGCGCGTGGACGTCCGGTGCCTCGGTGCCGTAGCGACGGACCAGGCGGCGCGGTGCCCGCAGCGTATCGAGGACGTGCGGCGGCGCGGCGCCGACCAGCGGGAGCCGTGCGGTGGGGGAGGGGCCCGCGCCGAGGCGGCGGGCGGCGACGGCGGCGTCCACGGCGTCCTCGGCCATGCGGCGGTACGTGGTGAGCTTGCCGCCGACCACGGTGATCACGCCGTCCGGGGAGGTGAGGACGGCGTGCCGGCGGGAGAGGTCCGCGGTGCGGGGCCCGCCGCCGTCGGCCGGCCGCGCCGGCGAGACGTCCAGCAGGGGCCGCAGGCCCGCGAAGGCGCCCACGACGTCGTCGCGGTGGACGGGGGCGTCCAGGACGGAGTCCAGGACGTCGAGCAGGAAACCGATGTCCGCCTCGGGTGCCTCGGGGACGTCCGGGACGTCGCCTTCCACGGGTTCGTCGGTGAGCCCCACGTAGACCCGGCCGTCGCCCTGGGGCAGGACCAGGACGAAGCGGTTGGTCTCCCCGGGGACCGGGATGTGCAGGCCCGCGGGCAGCGGGCCGAACCGGTCCGCGCGCAGCACCAGGTGGGTGCCGCGCGAGGGGCGGATCCGCAGGCCGTCCACGAGGCCGCCGGCCCACACACCGGCGGCGTTGATCACCACGCGGGCGCGGATCACGCCCTCCTCGCCGGTGAGTTCGTCGCGGACCCGGGCGCCGGACCCGGTCAGTTCCAGCGCCCTGACCCGGGTCAGGATCCGCGCGCCGTGCGCGGCGGCGGTCCGGGCGAGCGCGGTCACCAGACGGGCGTCGTCGGTGAGCCGGCCGTCCCAGGACAGCAGGCCGCCGCGCAGACCGGCGGGACGCAGCGCCGGGGCCAGGCGGCGGGTCCGAGCGGCGGACAGCCGGCGGGGCGCGGGCAGCGTGGCGCGCGCCGTGCGGGCGGCCAGGCGCAGGGTGTCGCCGGCCCGGAACCCGGCCCACGCCAGCGCGGCCTGGCCACGGGAGACCAGGGGCGTGAGGGGCAGGACGAACGGCTGGGCGCGCACCAGGTGCGGAGCGGTGCGTTCCATCAGTACGCCGCGCTCCACCGCGCTTTCGTGGGCGACGTCGAACTGGGCCGCGGCGAGGTAGCGCAGCCCGCCGTGGACCAGCTTGGAGCTCCAGCGGGAGGTGCCGAAGGCCAGGTCGTGCGCGTCCACGGCGACGACGTCCAGGCCCCGGGCCGCGGCGTCCAGGGCGGCCCCGGCCCCCGTCGCGCCGAGGCCGACGACCAGGACGTCCACGGCGGGGCCGCCGACGGTGGCGGCCAGTTCCCGCGCGCGCCGCGCGGCGGACAGCGAGGACCGGGGAGGCCGCGGGGAACCGGGGGACCGGTGGCCGGCCCGGGGAGCGGCGGGGCTCATGGCGTGAGGGTCCTCTCCAGGATGATCCGCAGCTCCGCGAGGAAGGCCGCCTCGCTCAGGCCGGGGTCGTCGGCGTCGGCCATGGTGCGCAGGGACAGGGCGAAGGACTGGACGACCAGCAGCACGGACCGCGCCTGCCGCTCGGGGTGGGCCACGCGCACCGACCCGTCGGCGTGCCCCTCCCGCAGCGCGTCGGCCAGCAGGCCCAGCAGGGCCTCCTGGCTCGCCCCGCGCCGCTCCAGCACGTAGGGCAGGAGCAGTTCGGGGTCGACGTCGACGATCTTGCGGAACAGCGGGTGGGCGCGGAAGGCCGCCACTGCGGCCACGAGGCCCTCGACGAGCCGGGCGCGCGTGTCCGTCCCCGGGCGCCGCTCGGGCATCGCCCCGGTGGCCACGGCGATCCACTCCCGCGTCATCAGGTCGCCGACCAGGGACCGCACATCGGGCCGGCGCCGGTACAGCGTCATCCGGGAGACCCCCGCGCGGCGGGCCACGTCGGTCATGGTCGTCCGGCGGACCCCGACGGCCAGGACGCAGTCGCGCACCGCGTCGAGCACCGCGTCGCCGTCCGACGGGCCCGGCCGTCCCGGCGGACCGGACCGTCCCGGCGAACCGGCCTCCTCCGACTGGTTGTGACGTTTAGTCGTCATGTGTAACAGTGTAACGCCCGTGAGGTCACGCGGGCGGCATCACCCGATCACGACCGGTGAGGACGGCAGTCATGACGGGCGCGACGGACAGGGCGGACGGGATGAACGGGACGGATGGGCCGGATAGGCCGGATGGGGTGGACGGGAGGGGTGAGGCGGTCGGGACGGGCATGCGCTGGAACGGCTGGGGCGACCCGGCCAGGGCCACGCCGCTGCCCGCCCCGGTGACCGGGCTGCTGCGCGACTGGCTCGGCGTCCGGCCGCGCGGCACGCGGGCCGCCCGGCTGGAGGAGATCGCCGTACCCGGGCCCGCCCTCGACGAGAGCGCCCGCCAGGCCCTGCTCTCCGCGGTCGGCGGCCGTACCGAGTACGTACGCACGGACGCGGAGACCCGGATCCGGCACACCCGCGGCAAGTCCACCCCCGACCTGCTGCGGATACGGTCCGGCGACGTCACCGACGCCCCCGCGGCCGTCGTCCTGCCCGACGGCCACGACGAGGTCCTCGCCGTGCTGCGGGCCTGCGCCGCGCACCGGGTGCCGCTCGTGCCGTTCGGCGGCGGCACCTCCGTCGTCGGCGGGCTCGCCCCCGGCCGGCGCGGCCCCTTCGTCGCCCTGGACCTGCGCCGCATGAACGCCCTGCTCGACCTCGACCCGGTCTCCCGCACCGCCACCTTCCAGCCCGGCCTGCGCGCACCCGAGGCCGAACGGCTCCTGAACGCGCGCGGCTTCACCCTCGGCCACTTCCCGCAGTCCTACGAGTGGGCCACCCTCGGCGGCTTCGCCGCCACCCGCTCCAGCGGACAGGCCTCCGCCGGCCACGGCCGCTTCGACGACATGGTGCTGGGCCTCACCCTCGCCACCCCCGAGGGCACCCTGGACGCGGGCCGCGCCCCGCGCTCGGCGGCCGGTCCCGACCTGCGCCAGCTCGTCCTCGGCTCGGAGGGGGCCTTCGGGGTCGTCACGTCCGTGACGGTCCGCGTCCGCCCGGTGCCGCGGGTCCGCCGGTACGAGGGCTGGCGCTTCGCCTCCTTCGAGGAGGGGGCGGAGGCGCTGCGCCGGCTCGCCCAGGACGGCCCGCGCCCCACGGTCCTGCGGCTGTCCGACGAGACCGAGACGCTGATCGGCCTCGCCCGGCCCGAGGCCCTCGGCTCCGCCGGCGTCCCCGGCGCCGGACAGCCCGCCGGATGCCTCGCGGTCGTCGGTTTCGAGGGCACCGAGGAGGACACCACCCGGCGCCGGGAGGACGCCGCCGCCCTCCTGCGGGACGGCGGCGGGACGTACGAGGGCGAGGAGCCGGGACGGCGCTGGGCCGACGGCCGTTACTCCGCCCCGTACCTGCGCGACTCCCTGCTCGACGCCGGTGCCTTCGCCGAGACCCTGGAGACGGCGGCGTACTGGTCCCGGATCCCCGGGCTGTACACCGCCGTCCGCGAGGCGCTCACCGCCACGCTCGCCGACGCCGGCACCCCGCCGCTGGTCATGTGCCACATCTCCCACGTCTACGAGAACGGCGCCTCGCTGTACTTCACCGTCGTCTGCGCCCAGGGCGACGACCCCGTGGCGCACTGGGCGCGGGCCAAGCACGCCGCGAGCGAGGCGATCCTCGCCGCGGGCGGCACCATCAGCCACCACCACGGCGTCGGCACCGACCACCGGGACTGGTACGTCAGGGAGGCCGGCCCCCTCGGCGTCGAGGCCCTGCGCGCCGTCAAACGGTGCCTGGACCCGGCCGGGATCCTCAACCCGGGCGTCCTGCTCCCCGCCGATCCCGGCGCGTGACCCCGCCCCTCACCGGCCCGCCGGATTCCCGCCCGGCACCACCGTCCCGCCAGCCCGGAGGCACACCGATGCGACAGTTCACCGCCGTCGTCAACCCCACCGCGGGCGGCTCCGCCGGTGCCGCCGCGCTGCTGCGGGTGGCGCGGCTGCTGCGGGAGGCGGGAGCGGAACTGGAGACCGAGTACAGCCGCAGCCTGGCACACGCCGGGGAACTCGCCCGGCGGGCCGGGGAGCGCGGACGCGTGGTGCTCGCCGTCGGCGGGGACGGCATCGCCGGCCGGATCGGCGGAGCCCTCAGCGGAACCGGCACACCGCTCGGCCTCGTCCCGGCCGGCCGCGGCAACGACTTCGCCCGCGCCCTCGGCCTGCCCACCGCCCCCGCCGCCCTCGCCCGGGTCCTCCTCGGCCACGAGCCGCGGCCCGTGGACACCATCGAGGTCGAATCGGCCGCCCACGGCCGCACCGTCGTGCTGGGCAGCGTGTACGCGGGCGTCGACGCGCTCGCCAACCGCCACGCCAACCGCGCGCGTCTGCTGCGCGGCACCGCCTCCTACTACGCCGGCGCGCTGCGCGCGGTCACCACCTGGCGGGCGGCGCGCTACCGCGTCACCGTCGACGGCCGGGTGCACGAGCACCGCGGCTACACCGTAGTGGCCGCCAACTCCGGTTATTACGGGTCGGGCCGTCTGATCGCCCCGGGCGCCCGGGTGGACGACGGCCTGCTGGAGGTGGTGATGATCCGTCAGGCGCCGCGCCTGCTGTTCTTCGCCCTGATGAACGAGCTGAAGTCCGGCCGTCACGTCCACCGGCCCCAGGTCCGGGTGGTCCGGGGCAGCGAAGTCCGGGTGGAAGCCGACCGGGACGTGCCCTACGGCGCCGACGGGGAGGTCGAGGCCGTGCTGCCCGTCACGGCGCGGGTGCTGCCGGGCGCGCTGCGCGTCCTGTACTGAGCACCGGGCCCGTCCCGCCGCCCCCTTCCGCGCCGTCGGGCGGGTGGTCCGCTCAGGTGTCCGAGCCGCCGTCGAGGCCGCCCGAGCCGCCGTCCCTTCGGGAGGTGCCGTCCGACCGGCTCGCCACGCGCGCCAGTTCCCCGGCCGTCAGGGTCACCGCCGCCACCGCGCGTACCCGGCGCGGGCCGCCCCGAGCCGCCCACACCACGCAGACGCACCCGGCGACGACGAGCGTGAGGACGCCGGACATGACGAGTATCCCGGTCATGGTGAACCCCCTTTGTGACACGGTCCGCGTCATCATCACATCCCGGGAGCCAGGGGTGCCAAGGGGCGCCGGCGGCCGGGCGGAGTCCACCGCCGCCCGGCCGCCGGCCTCCCGGTCAGGCCGGTGTCGCGAACCGCTCCCACACCCGGTGGCGGCCCAGCAGGCGGGTCACCTGCTCCAGGGCGGCCGTGGCGGAGTCGGCGACGACCACGCCGGGCGCGTCGGTGGGCACCCCGGCCGCCTCCAGGGCGGCCGACCCGTCCGACCACACGCCGATGGCCTTGCCGTGCCGGAATGCCTCCGACAGCATCAGGGCGACGCGCGGGTCGCACGTCGTCGGCCCGGCGGGCGAGGGGGCGGACTTCGCGTCGCGCGCCGTGTAGGCGTCGGGACCCACACCGGGCGCACCGGCCAGCAGGACGGCGTCGAACTCGACCGAGCGCGCGGTGGCGTAGCTGCGCTGGGCCGTCACCGCGCCGCCGCCCGAGCCGAGCGTGCCGCCGGTCGGCGCGACCACCAGCGGGACCATGCCCGCGTTCAGCACCGCCTCCCGCACGGCCCGCACCCCGTCCAGGTCGCCGTCCGCCCCCGTGACGATGCCGACGATCCGCCCGGCCGTGGGCCAGGTCCGGCCGACCTGCGACAGCGCCGGGCTGGGCTCGACGTCGGCGAGCGGCACGGTCGGCTCCGGCGCCGGCAGGCCGAGACCGGCGGCGACCTGCTCGCACAGCTCGGGGTCGATGTTGGCCAGCACCTGCAACTGCCGTTCCTTCACCGCCTGCTCGTAGCACTTGCCCAGCTCGAAGGTGTAGGCGCCGATGATGTGCTCGCGTTCGACGGGGCTCATGCTCAGCCAGAACCGGCGGGGCTGGCTGAAGTGGTCCGCGAACGACTCGGGAGCCTGCCGCACCTTCGTCGCCTCCGGCACCCGCACCGGCGTCTCGACGTAGGCTCCGGCGTCCGCGCCCACGGTGAACGGGCAGCCGCCGTCGAGGGAGTTGGGCCGGTAGGGGGCCACGCCCCGGTGGACGGCCGTCTGGTGCATGCCGTCGCGCAGCATGTCGTTGACCGGGGCGTGCGGCCGGTTGACGGGCAGCTGCGGGAAGTTGGGGCCGCCCAGCCGGGTGATCTGCGTGTCGAGGTAGGAGAACAGGCGGCCCGCGAGCAGCGGGTCGTCGGTGATGTCGATGCCCGGGACGAGATGGCCGACGTGGAAGGCGACCTGCTCGGTCTCGGCGAAGAAGTTGGACGGGTTGCGGTCGAGCGTCAGCAGCCCGACCGGCTGCACCGGGGCGAGTTCCTCCGGGACGAGGTTGGTCGGGTCCAGCAGGTCGATGCCCTCGAAGGTCTGCTCCGGGGTGTCGGGGAAGGTCTGGATGCCCAGCTCCCACTGCGGGTAGGCGCCCGCCTCGATGGCGTCGGCCAGGTCCCGGCGGTGGAAGTCCGGGTCGACGCCGTTGATGAGCTGCGCCTCCTCCCACACCAGGGAGTGCACGCCCAGCTTCGGCTTCCAGTGGAACTTCACCAGCGTCGTCGTGCCCTCGGCGTTCACCAGCCGGAAGGTGTGGACGCCGAAGCCCTCCATCATCCGGTAGGACCGCGGGATGCCGCGGTCGGAGATGTGCCACAGGGTGTGGTGGGTGGCCTCGGTGTGCAGGCTGACGAAGTCCCAGAAGGTGTCGTGGGCGCTCTGCGCCTGCGGGATCTCCCGGTCCGGATGCGGCTTGACGGCGTGGATGACGTCCGGGAACTTGATGGCGTCCTGGATGAAGAAGACCGGGATGTTGTTGCCGACCAGGTCGAAGACGCCCTCGCTGGTGTAGAACTTCGTCGCGAACCCCCGGGTGTCCCGCACGGTGTCGGACGATCCCCGCGAGCCCACCACCGTGGAGAACCGCACGAACACCGGCGTCTCCACGTCTTCGGCGAGGAACGCCGCCCGGGTCACGGAGGCCGCGGTGCCGTAGCTCCGGAAGACCCCGTGCGCCCCCGCGCCGCGGGCGTGGACCACGCGCTCCGGGATGCGCTCGTGGTCGAAGTGCATGACCTTCTCGCGCAGGTGGTGGTCCTGCAGCAGCACCGGCCCGCGCGGCCCGGCCTTCAGCGAGTGGTCCGTGTCGTACAGCCGGGCGCCCTGCGCGGTGGTGAGGTACCCCCCGCCCTGCGCCACCCGTCCCTGGTCCGCGCCGGTCGGCTGCCCGGTCGGCGACATGGTCTCCGGCCCGCTCTGGTCCGGCTTCGGCGGCAACGGCTCGCGCGGCTCGGACGGTTCCGCCACGGACGGCGACTCGGGGCCCGGCTTGCCGGGAATCCCGTCCTCCGGTCCGCCGCCCTGCAAGCTGTCGGCGACCTTGTGGGCCATCCGCTTGAGAGGGTTCGCCTCGCTCATACGTCCTGCTCCTTGGGCTTTCGTCGTCGGGTGGGGCCGCCCCGCGGGGCGTGCGGGCAAGCGGGTACCCACGTCCGTGCGGAAACACGGGGACGGATGTGAGGGGCCGGTGGGTCCGTCCCGCCGGCCACGGCACGGTCAGACGACCGGCCGGCCGTCGTGGACCCCGCCCTGGCAGCGCGCGACGAAGGAGCCCGTCCCCCGGTCCAGCTCGATGACGAGGGCGCCGCCGCCCTGGAAGCACTCGGCCGCCGTGACACCGCCCGGCGCGGGAACGGCGCCCCGCCTCGCGGGATCGGACACCTCGGCCACGGCCGCCACCGCGGGGGCGGCGGACAGCACCGACGCGGCCAGGGCCGCGAGCAGCACGCACGACGACTTGTTCATGGCGACTCCTTCCCACCGGGTCCCTACCAGCGTCACCGGCCCCGGCTCCGGCCGCGACCGGACACGGGCGCCCGGGCGACCCGGGGCACCTCCCGCGCCGGGCAGCCGCCCATCGCCGTCCCGCGCCCGGCCACCGTCCGGCGCCCGGGCGGACGTCCTCCGCGCCCTGCCGCGCGGCGGCTCCCGGCCTCCCCCCGGCCCTCTCCCTACACTTCCTCCGGATCCGCCCCGTGCGTCACCCGCACCGGATCGAAGCGGACCCGGGTCCGCACACCGCCCCCGGCCCAGACGACCACCACCTCCGTGTCACCGGCCACGACCTCGGCGACGGCCTCCGCCAGCGGCCCGGGGCCCGGCCCGGTGGTGAGGGCGGCCAGGCAGACGTGCACGGAGGTGCCGCCCGCCGCGCCGGTCAGCCGGGGCACCGTCGCCCAGCGGGTGTACGCCGTTCCCCGGGGCGCGCGGACCCGCTCGGGCTCCGGCTCCCAGCCGTGCAGCCCGTGCAGCGCCGACACCAGCGGCTCGTCCGGGCCCGTGGCCCATCCGGTGTGCGTCACCCGCGCCCCGGCGGGCGCCCCGGTCACCCGGTGCACCCGCAGCTCGTACACGCCGTACGCCACCGTCACGCTCTCCACCCGCAGCCCCGGCACCATCGGGGGACCGGCGGCGAAGACGGGCCGGTGCCAGGACGCCGCCCAGCCCCAGCCGTCGCCGTGCCCGGTCCCGAGGGGGTGGACGCGGCGCCGCACGCTGGGCCGGCCGCCCACCTCCACCGACAGGTG
The DNA here is from genome assembly GCF_040628835.1 of Streptomyces sp. NPDC006134. Lineage (NCBI taxonomy): Bacteria > Bacillati > Actinomycetota > Actinomycetes > Kitasatosporales > Streptomycetaceae > Streptomyces > Streptomyces sp. NPDC006134. The sequence continues at coordinate 19,995 of NZ_JBEXTV010000054.1, forward strand.
GTTGTCGGCGACGTTGCCGGGCGCGGTCGGGCCGGTCCGCGTCGAGTACGCCTGGCGGCCGTAGTGCGGGTCGTCCGCGGCGGCCGACTCGCCCTCGTGCGGCCGGACGTGGTCGCTGCCGTGGTTGTGCAGCCGTACGATCCCGTCCCCGCGTGTCGCCTGGAGCAGCAGCCCGGGGGCCGGGAGGGCGAGGACCCGGTCGGCCTCCTCCACCGGCGCGGGCTCCTCGGTGGCCGTCCACAGCGGATGGCCGGCGGGCGCGAGCAGCGCCACGAACGCCTTCGACGCCCAGTACGGGGACGCCGGACCGGAGTACGGCTGCACGGTGGGCTCGTGCGGCCCGTGCCAGCCCAGGCTCAGCAGCCCGTCGGCGGTCAGCGCGCCGCGGTCCAGGAAGTGGCGCAGGCTGCCGCTCGCCAGCCGCCGGGAGGCCCCCGGCGTCAGCGGCGTGTGCCCGGTCAGCGCGCCCAGGCTCACGGCGGCCGAGGCGGCGAACCGGTACGTCAGCGACCGGCCGAAGTGCAGCGGTGCCCCGTCCGCGCCGAACATCAGCGCACAGCCCTCCAGATGGGCGCGCAGCCGGCCCCCGTACCGGGCGCCCGCCTCGGTGTCGCCGGCGAGGTGGGCGTCGAGCACCGGATACAGGTGCAGGGCCCAGCCGTTGTAGTGGTCGAAGGCGCGCCCGTCCCCGTCGGCGTACCAGCCCCCGCCCCGGTACCAGCCCTCCAGCAGCTCCAGCGCCCGCCGGCGGGCCGCCGCCGTGTCCGCGTCCCCGCGCCCCACCGACTCCAGGAACCCGGCGACCGTGTACGGGAACAGGTACCAGTTGTTCGGGGCGGGCGTGTGCCGCAGCGCGCCGCGCAGCCACTCCTCCACCCGGTCCCGCACGCCCTCGTCGAGGTGCTTCCACAGCCAGGGGGCGGTCAGCCGCAGCCCCAGCGCGACCGACGCCGACTCCACCATCGGCTGGCCCTGCACGTCGTGGTCGAGGATCAGCGGCCAGGACTCGGCGTCCTCGCGCCCCGGGGAGCGGGTGCCCGCGGCCAGGCCCCGCGCGTACCGCTCCAGCCAGCCGTGCGGATCGTCGCCGCCGGCGCCCGCCACCCGGAAGGCGGCGGCGAGGAAGGTCCGCGCGAAACCCTCCAGCCCGTCGGAGCGCACCCCCGAACGCGAGGGCCGTCCGGGCAGGTCCAGCAGGGCGCCGCCGGGCGTGCTCCAGTGCCACGCCGCCGCCAGCAGCCCGTCGGCCACCGCCTCCCAGTGGGCCCGGGTGTAACCGGTGTACGGGCTCCTCGCCCGGTCGGCGGCAGGCAGGTCGAAGGAGATGCTCATGCCAGGAAGGCCAGCCTTTCGCGTCGTACGGGATGGAGGAAACCGGCACCCGAGGCCCAGCGGGCGGTCTCGGCGAGGGCGTGCTCGGCCAGGCGGCGCCACTCGTTGCCCTCCGAACCGGCGAGATGGGGGGTGATCAGCACGTTGTCGCACTCCCACAGGGGGTGGTCCGGGGGCAGCACCTCGGGATCGGTGACGTCGAGGACCGCCCGGATCCGGCCCGCCAGGACGGCGTCGGTGAGCGCGTCCTGGTCGACGACCGCGCCGCGCGAGGTGTTGATGAGCACGGCGTCCGGCCGCATCGACTCGATCAGGGCGCGGCCGACCAGGCCGCGGGTGGCGGGCAGCAGCGGCGTGTGCACGCTGACGGTGTCGCAGCGCGCGAACAGCTCCGCCAGCCCGACCCGCCGGACACCGAGCGCGGCCACGTCCGCGTCGGTGACGTACGGGTCGTGCAGCAGCACCTCGACGTCGTGCGGGCGCAGCAGCTCCACGACCCGGCGGCCGATGAGCGACGCCGACAGGATGCCGACCGTGCGGCGGTGGTTGCCGACGGTGCGCGGGGTGCGCAGCCAGTTCCCGCGCCGGCGGGCCGCCCGGTAGTCGCGGGCCCGCTCCCACACCCGCTTGCCGGTGAGCAGGATCATGCCGAGCGTGTACTCCGCCACCGGCACGGCGTTGGCCGCGGCGGCGGAGGACACCTCGATGCCGCGCTCCCAGCAGGCGTCGGTGACATGCCCGCGGACGCTGCCCGCGGTGTGCACGACCGCCCGCAGCCGCGGCGCCGCCCGCAGCACGGCGGCGTCCAGGGGCGGACAGCCCCAGCCGGTGATCAGCAGGTCGGCGTCGGCCAGCAGCGACCGGGCCCGCGGTGTGGTGAGGTCGTCCAGCACCGGGAGCGGGGCGAGGTCGCACAGCGCACGGAACGCGGCGAGCGTCTCGGGGTCGAGGACGGCCTCGGCGGCGTCCCGCGACATCGCCACGGCGGCGCGGGGACGGAAGCCGGGGCCCGGCGTTGACACGGTCATGCGGGGGATCGGACTCCTCGCTCGGGGACGGGGCGGGCGGGCCGGACGCGGTGCCGCCCTCCGGCGCGCCCGGCCGCCGCGGTCACTTGACGGCTCCGGCGGTCAGACCGCTGCGCCAGAAGCGCTGGAGCAGGACGAAGGCGGCGACGAGCGGCAGGACGGCGAGCAGCGAACCCATGACCACCACGGGGTAGTACTCCGGTGACACGGTCGCGGCGCTGTTCCACGCGTACAGCCCGAGGCTGACCGGGTACAGGTCCTGGTCGGACAGCATCACCATGGGCAGGAAGAAGTTGTTCCAGATGGCGGTGAGCTGGAAGAGGAAGACGGTGACCAGTCCGGGGCCGAGCATCCGCAGCGCCACCCGGACGTATGCGGTCAGCTCCCCGGCGCCGTCCATGCGGGCCGCCTCCAGCACCTCGTCGGGGACGTACCCCCGGCTGAAGATCCGCCCGAGGTAGACGCCGAACGGGTTGAACAGGACCGGGACGAACACCGCCCAGAAGGTGTTGACCAGGCCCGCCTCGGAGGCCATCAGATACAGCGGCAGCGCCAGCACGGTCTGCGGGACCATCACCGCCGCCAGCACCAGCCCGAACAGCTTCTCCTTGTGCCGGAAGCGGTACTTGTCGAAGGCGTAGCCGCAGGCCACGCTCACCAGGGCGCCGACCGCCGCGCCGAGCACGGCGTACAGCAGGCTGTTGACGTACCAGCGCCCGTACAGGCCGCCGTCCATGGCGAACAGGTCGCGCAGGTTCTGCGTGAACGAGAAGCCGTCCGGCGACAGCAGATCGCTGCGGAACAGCGCGTCCCGGTCCTTGGTGGAGGCGAGCACCAGCCACAGCACGGGCAGCAGCGTGTAGAGGACGGAGACGGCGACGACGGCGTTGACGGTGGCGCGGCCCAGCAGCCGGGGGCGCAGGGCGGCGCTGCCGGTGGTGCTCATCGGTCCTCCTCGGGGGTGCCGGCGCGGGTGGTGAGGCGGGTGACGCCGTAGGACAGGGCGATGGTGCACACCAGCAGGACCACCGAGGAGGCCGCCGCCAGGCTGTAGTTGTTGCGGTTGAACGCCGCGTCGTAGATGTACATGCTCGGCGAGAAGCGGGAGCTGATCATGGGGGAGGACTGGCTGAGCAGCATCGGCTCGGTGAACAGCTGCAGCGCCCAGATCAGGGTGAACAGCGCGACCATGACGATCGAGGACCGCACCATCGGCGTCTTGATCAGCAGCGCGGTGCGCACCGGTCCGGCGCCGTCGACGACGGACGCCTCGATCACCTCGCGGGGCACGGCCTGCAGGGCGGCGTAGAAGACCACCATGTTGTAGCCGAGGTTGCTCCACAGGGCGATGTTCACGAGGGAGGGGAGCACCGTGTGCACGCCGAGGAAGTCGATCGTGATGTCGGCGCGGGCGAACAGGTCGATGACGGGGCTGATCCCCGGGGTGTACAGGTACAGCCAGATCAGCGCGGCGATGATGCCGGGCACGGCGTGCGGCAGGAAGAGCCCGAGCTGCGCGAAGGCGCGCAGCCGCACCACGCCCGAGTCCAGCAGCAGGGCCAGGGCGAGCGCGCCGGCGACCATCAGCGGAATGTAGATCACGCAGTAGAGGGCGACGGTGCCGAGCCCGCCGAGGAACGTCGGGTCGGTCAGGACCGCCGCGTAGCCGCGCAGGCCGACGAAGACGGTCCGCTCGGGCCCGAAACCGAGGCCCGGCTGGTCGTCGCTGCGGAAGCTGAGGTAGACCGCCGTCCCGACGGGGATCAGGAACACGGTCACCAGCAGGGCGAAGAACGGCGCCATCAGCACGCCGCACGCGGCCGTCTGCCGCCGCCTCGCCGCCCGGCGCGCCCGCCGGGCGGCGGCGGCCGGGGCGCCGGCGCGCGCTGCGGCGGCCCGCACCGGCCGCGGCTGCGGAGTGGTCGTGGTCATGGGTGTCACCTGCCTTTCGACGGCTCAGGTGCTGCGCTGGGTGGTGGACAGGCCGAGGGCCTTGAGGTCGGGCATCGTGCCCTCCTGAGCCGTGCGCAGGGAGTCGGTGAGACTGCCCTGGCCGCCGCCGACGCGGGCGAAGGAGTCCTGCATCACCTTCTGGGTCGCGGTCATCCGCGGACCCCACAGCCAGCCCTCCCGGATCGTGGCCGCCTCCTGCTCGAACAGGCGGTAGATGTCCTGCCCGCCGTAGTACGACCGGTCGAACGCGGCGCGGCCCACGGACACCAGGCCGGGAGCGGCCGGGTACTGGCTGCTGGTGCCGCTGGACAGGCGGGCGCGCAGCGCGTCGGGGTGCGACACCTGCCACTCGATGAACTCGAACGCGGCCTCCGGATGGCGGCTGTCCTTGGTGACCGCGAACGTGGACCCGCCGTGCGTGCCGACCGCCGGGCGGCGGGTGTCCCACTGCGGCAGCGGCGCGATCCGCCACAGGCCCTTCTGCCCGGGCCGCGCGTTCATCTGCGCACCGGCGTCCCAGGCGCCGGTGAGCCGGGTGAGCACCAGCCCGTTGCCGATCTGCGCGTCGGACTGCCGGCTGTCGACCGCGTTCACGAAGACCACGTCGTCGTCGATGAGCCGCTGCCAGTACGCCGCCACGCGCCGGCTGGGCGCGTCCGCGAGGGAGACGTTCCACGCGCCCTCGGAGATGTCGAACCACTGCGCCCCCGCCTGCCAGGCGTACGCCGCGAACTGGGTCATCCCGTCGGTGGGGAAGAGCACCAGCCGCCGGCCGCGGGCCTTGCGGCGCACGGTGTACGCCAGCTCGGCGAACTCCTCCCAGGTGCGCGGGACGCTCAGGCCGTAGCGGTCGAACAGGTCGGCGCGGTAGTGCATCACCATCGGCTCGACGTCCAGCGGCACGCTGAACACCCGCCCTCCGAAGGTGGTCAGCCCCAGCGCCTGCGGCAGCAGTGTGCGGCGCAGGGAGTCACCGACGAGGCCGGTGATGTCGCGGGCGACGCCGTCGATGGCGTACCCCGGCACCTGCGGATACTCGATCGTGGCGACGTCGGGGGCGTTGCCGGCCCGGGCGGCGTTGCTCAGCTTGGCGTAGCCGCCCTGCCCGCCGGAGGGGATCTGCTGGAAGTCGACCTGGATGTGGTCGTGTGTGCGATTGAAGGCGTCCACCACCTCCTGGCTGCCGCGCAGCGCGGACCAGAAGGTGATGCGTGTGGTTCTCCTGCCGCCGCGCGACCGGCCGCCGTCCGGCCCGCTGCAGGCGCCCACGGCTCCTGACAGCGGTACGGCGGCCATCGCGGCGAGCACGGACCGACGACTGCGTCGACCGGGCATGGCGCCTCCCGCGGCTCCTTGCGTGTCGGGGACACGGTTGTTCGGGACACGGGAATAGTCGATGCCACGACGGAAACGGTCAATAGATCGATCAGAAGAAAATGAAACGCTCAAACGCTCATTCGTGATTGCCGTCCCTCGTGCCGCCGTCCGTGCCGCCGTCCGTGCCCCCGCTCCGCCCGGCCGGGGCCGCGCCGACGGGCCGGGTGGAGCCGCGCACCGTCAGCCGCGGCAGCAGCTCGACGCGCCGCACGGCCCATCCGGCGCCGGGCGCCTCCGCCAGACGCTGGAGCAGCACCTGGGCGGCGACCTTTCCGACCTCCGCCTTCGGCGGGGACACGGCCGTCAGCGGCGGCGCGCCGAGCCCCGCCACCACGTCGTCGTAGGCCACGACCGAGCAGTCCCGCGGCACCCGCACCCCCTCCCCGGCCAGCCGCTGCACGATCATCAGCGCGTCCACGTCCCCGTGCAGCACCAGGGCGGTCGCGCCCGTCCTCCGCAGCAGCACCGGCAACTCGGCCGTCTGGTCCGCCGAGTACGCCCCCTCGGCGCCGGCCTCCGGCGCGCTCAGCGCCCAGGCCCAGGACTCCACCAGCGGATGCGCCCCGGCGATCTCCGCGAAGGCGGCCCGCAGCGTGCGCGCGGTGGGGCTGTCGTCCCGGGTGGCGAAGACGATCCGGCGGTGGCCGAGCCCCACCAGGTGCTCCACCGCCAGGTGCGCGCCGTACCAGTGGTCCGAGCACACCGAGTCCAGGGCGTGCAGGGCGCTGCCGCGCCGCGGCCGGCGCTCCATCAGCACCGCCGGGACGTCCAGCGCGGCCAGCCAGCCGTAGTCGGCCTCCTCGGCGGCGCGGCTGGTCCACCGGGGCGCCAGCAGCAGGCCCCGCGCGCCGTCCGCGAGCGCCCGCTCCACCAGCGGGCGCTCGGCGCCGGGGACCTGCGGGGCGATGTGCAGCGCGATGCGCAGACCGGCCTCCTCCAGCACCGTACGGGCGCCGTACAGGGTCTCGGTCAGGTACGAGTGCCGCTCGGGCACCACCACCGCCACCCGGTCCCCGGCCGCGACCTCGCCGCCGGGCAGCTCCCGCGCGGGCAGGGTCGACCGGACGACGCCGTGCCCGCGGCGCAGTCTCCCCTCGCGGGTCAGTTCCTCCACGTCCCGGCGCACGGTCACCACCGAGACGTCCAGCTCGGCGGCGAGGTCGCGCACGCGGGCGCTGCCCCGCGCCTGTACCGCGGCCAGGATCCGCTGCCGCCTGAGCTCGACCGGCTCCCTCATCTGGCCTCCCGCCCCGGAGATGTTCGTTTGAACGTTTCGCGTCATCCTAGCGATCGCTCCGGCGGAAGGCGGGGCGGACGGAGGGGGCCGGACGGAGTGGGGTGGACGGAGGGGGTCGGACGGAGTGGGGTGGACGGAGGGGGCCGGACGGAGAGGAGGGACGGGGGCGGACGCGACCGGCCGACCGGGCGGGGTGGGGCGGGGAGCCTCGCGGTGACGACCACGGGGCACGGGCCGGGAGCCCCTGTGGGTCAGCCGGCCGGCGGGGTCGCCCGGCGGCCGTGTACGAAGAGGTGGGGTTCCGGCACGGCGTCCGGGTGGGCGGGAGTGAACAGCACCTCCTCCCGCGCCAGCACCTCCAGGCCCGCCTCGCGGGCCAGGGCGGTGACGCCGTCGGCGGAGAAGCTGGTCACCCGGACCGGCTGCCCCATGAAGACCCCCTCGGCGTCCTCCACGTCCAGCGGCACGGTGGCCAGCGCCATGAGGCCGCCGGGGCGCAGCGCGCGCACCGCGCGGCGCACCACGGAGGTCTGCTCCGCCCGGTCCATCTGGAGCAGGGAGAAGTACACGCAGACCGCGTCGAACGAGCCCTCCTCCAGGGCGACGTCACGGATGTCCGCCCGGCGGAACACGGCGCCGGGCACCTGCCGTGCGGCGAGCTCCACCATCACGGAGGAGACGTCGACGCCCAGCACCTCGTGCCCCGCCGCCGCGAGTGTCTCGGCCGTGGGCCGGCCCGTTCCGCTGCCCACGTCCAGCACACGGCTGCCCGGGGCGAGCCGTCCGAGCAGCCACCGCAGCGAGCGCCGGTGCGCCTCGGACCCGGCGAACGCCTGCTCGTAGGCCGCGCCCAGCGCGTCGAACACGGCGGCGGCCGGAGGCGGGTGCTGGTCGTCGGCGGTCACGGCGTTCCCTTCCCGGCGTCGGCGTGCGGGTGCCCGGCATCGTTCCACCGGGGGCGAACCGCCCGCAAGGCCGGCACGCGACCGGCGTACGGCCCGGCGCCGGACCCGCAGGCGGCCTGTACGGCCCGTACGGCCCGGCGCCGGACCCGCAGGCGGCCCGTACGACCCGGCGGCTCGGCGCCCGCCGCCGTCCCGCCGTCGCCGGTGTGCGGCCGGTCCGCGGTGGGCGGCGGCCTCGGCGTGGTCCGGCGGCACCCGGCCGCGGCCACTCCCCGTGCTCCGGTCTTTCGGCCGTGAGGCCGTACACCGGGTGCGGGACAATGCCGGAGAACCAGGAGACCTCCCGTCCGGTGAAGCGGGCCCGGCCGCCCCGGGCGACGGGGCGACGGCGGCCCGGAGCGAGCCGGTCCCCGTCTCGCGGTCAGTGCCGCGGGCGGGGCCGGGCCCCGTCGAGCGCCAGGTCGACGAGGCCCGCCACCAGCGCTTCGTCGAGCGGCGCCCCGCTGAGCAGGACCCGGACGAACAGCGGGCCGCTGACGGCCTCGATCAGCAGGCCGGGGTCGGCGTCCGCGGCCAGCTCGCCGCGCTCGACACCGCGCCGCACCATCACCCCGGCCCGTTCCAGGCGGTCGCTCCAGTAGGGGCCGCGGCGGTCGTCGAGGGTGCCGTCCCGCTCGACGCTCAGCCGCAGCAGCGCCCGGCCCTGCGCCGTGTCGAGCAGCCGGGCCAGCGCGGTGAAGAAACGCAGCAGGTCCTCTCGTACCCGCCCGGTGTCCGGCAGGGGCAGCGCGGAGTCGAGCTCCGTGGTCAGCGCGTCGAGGATCAGGTTCTCGCGGGTCTTCCAGCGGCGGTAGACCGACGTCTCGTGGACGCCGGCCGTACGGGCCACGGCGGCGACGGTCGCGCCCGCCAGCCCCTGGGACGACAGCAGCTCCACCGTGGCGGCGAGCACGGCTCGCCGCATCCGCTCCCCACGGCGGCGAAGGGGCGGCGCGGCGGGCTCGGAAGAGGTCATGACCTCAGCCTAAAGCAACTCGACTTGCGTTGGGTGTACGGTTAACGCAAGTCAACCTGCGATATAGCGCAGAGGCGCCACCGCCCCAGGAGGTCCCGTCATGGCGCAGATGCTCGCCGCCCGCCTGCACGTCCCGAGCCGCACGCTGCGTGTCGAGGAGGTGCCCCGCCCGCAGCCGGGGCCGGGGGAGGTGCTGGTCAAGGTCGAGGCGGCCGGGGTGTGCCTGTCCGACGTGCACCTCGTCGACGGCACGCTCACGCCGCTGTTCCTGCGGGGCGACACCGTCACCCTCGGCCACGAGGTCTCCGGCACCGTCGCCGAGACCGGCGAGGGCGTCACCGCCTGGACGGCCGGACAGCGGGTCGTCCTCCACGCCGGCGAGGTCCGCGACGGCGTGACCTACACGCGGGGTGTCGACTACGACGGGGGCTGGGCCGAGTACGCCCTGTCCGCGGCAGACGCCCTGACCCTGCTGCCGGACGCCATCCCCTTCGACCAGGGCGCGATCATCCCCGACGCCGTGTCCACGCCGTGGGGCGCGATCACCGAGACCGGCGCCGTCCGGCCCGCCGAGGCGGTCGGCGTGTGGGGGGTCGGCGGACTGGGCGTGCACGCCGTCCGGCTGCTGCGCGCGATCGGCGCCTGCCCCGTTGTCGCCGTCGATCCCAGCCCCGTCGCCCGGGACCGCGCGCTGGCCGCCGGCGCCGACCTCGCCCTGGACTCCGCCGACCCGGGGCTGCGCGAGGCCGTCGGGGTGGTGACCGGCGGGGCCGGGCTCGCCGCCGCCTTCGACTTCGCGGGCGTACCGGCCGTGCGCGAGCAGGCGGTGTCGGTCCTCGCCCCCAAGGGGCGGCTGGTCCTGGTGGGCCTGACCGACAAGCCGCTCACCCTCGCGGACGGCACCCGGTTCAGCTACCTCCAGCAGCGGATCCTCGGCCACTACGGCTCCGACATGCCGGTGGCCCTGCCGCAGCTCCTGCGGCTGATCCAGGGCGGGCGGCTGGACTTCTCCGGCTCCATCAGCGGCGTACTGCCCCTGGCCGAGGCCGCCGAGGCGGTCGCGCGACTGGAGAAGAAGGAGGGCAACCCGATCCGGCTGGTGCTGCGCCCGTGAGGTGAGGCCCGGGGGTCCGCGGGGCGGGAGCGCGGCGGCGGGAGGGGCGGCGTTCTGCCGCCGTCCCCTCCCGCCGGGGCGTGCGCGGCAGCGGATCGCACGCATCCGGCGCGTCGAACGCATCGAACACGCCACCATCGGTGCGGAAGTGGCGCAATCACATGTTGCCGCTCTGTTTCCCGGCGCGCAGCCTGTGCGTTGGGAGCGCTCCCACCAGACTGTGTCCCCCCACCGGAAGAAGGAGACCATGCCTTGTCATGATCGCGTCAGATATGTGCGGCGCCGGGTGACCCTCGCCCTGAGCGTGCTCACCGCGGCCCTGCTCAGCCTCATCCCCTGGAGCGGTACCGCCGTCGCCCACGGCTCGGTCGTCGACCCGGCCTCCCGCAACTACGGCTGCTGGCTGCGCTGGGGCAGTGACTTCCAGAACCCGGCCATGCAGCAGCAGGACCCGATGTGCTGGCAGGCGTGGCAGGACGACCCCAACGCCATGTGGAACTGGAACGGCCTGTACCGCAACGGCTCCGGAGGCAACTTCCAGGCCGTCGTCCCCGACGGCCGGCTGTGCAGCGGCGGCCGGACCGAGGGCGGCCGGTACGACTCCCTGGACGCCGTCGGCCCGTGGAAGACGACCGACGTCGGCGGCACCTTCACCGTCAGGCTGCACGACCAGGCCGCCCACGGCGCGGACTACCTCCTGGTCTACGTCACCAAGCAGGGCTTCGACCCCACCACCCAGCCCCTGACCTGGAACGACCTCCAGCTCGTCGCCCGCACCGGCAAATACGCCCCCGGCCAGGACTACGAGATCCCCGTGAGCGTCTCCGGCCGCAGCGGCCGGCACGTGGTCTACACGATCTGGCAGGCGTCGCACATGGACCAGACGTACTTCCTGTGCAGTGACGTGAACTTCCGCTGACCCGGCCCGCCCCGGACCCGCCGCCCCGCCGAGCCCGACGTGCCCGGCGGGGCGGCGGGTCCGGGGGCGCGCGCCTTTGCGGTCGTACCACCGGGCGTGCCGGAACGCGACCCCGTGGCGCGATGCGGGCCGAGGGCGTCCGTGGGACGGTGGAGAACTCCCCGGGCGGCAGCGGCACGTTCAGAAGGCGGCCATGGACGACAGCAACGGCGTGGACGACAGCAACGGCGTGGACGACGTCGACGGCACGGACGGCAGCGACTCCTACGACTACGACCTCGGCGCCCACGGCCGCCCCGTGACGACCTCCTCCCCGCGGGCGCAGACCTGGTTCGACCGCGGGCTGGTGTGGACGTACGCCTTCCACCACGAGGAGGCCGTCTCCTGCTTCGAGGCCGCCGCCGCGGCGGACCCCGGCTGCGCCATGGCCCACTGGGGCATCGCCTACGCACTCGGGCCCAACTACAACAAGCCCTGGGAGGCGTTCGACGACCGGGAGCTGGCGCGGACCGTGGACCGCACCCACGCCGCCGTGGAGCGTGCCCACGACCTGGCGGCCGGCGCCACCCCCGTGGAGCGCGCCCTGATCGGCGCGCTGCGCGCCCGCTACCCGCAGGCGCGCGCCACCGCCGACTGCTCCGTCTGGAACGCCTCCTACGCCGACAGCATGCGCGCCGCCTACGACCTGGCCCCCGACGACCCGGACGTCGCCGCCCTCTACGCCGACGCCCTGATGAACCTGACGCCCTGGCAGCTGTGGGACCTGCGCACGGGCCGGCCGGCCGAGGGCGCCCGCACCCTGGAGGCCAAGGCGGTCCTCGACCGCGCCCTCGCCTCCGAGGCCGGCCGGCGGCACCCGGGCGTCCTGCACCTGTACGTCCATCTGATGGAGATGTCCGCCACCCCCGAGGCGGCCCTGACCGTCGCCGACCGGCTGCGCGGCCTGGTCCCCGACGCGGGCCACCTCCACCACATGCCCTCGCACCTGGAGGTGCTCTGCGGCGACTACCGGCGCGTGGTGGCCGACAACGACGCGGCGATCGCCGCCGACGAGAAGTACCGGGCGCGGGCCGGGGTGATGAACTTCTACACCCTGTACCGGGCGCACAACCACCACTTCAAGATCTACGGCGCGATGTTCCTCGGCCGGTACCGCACCGCCCTGGACGCCGCCGCCCGGCTGGAGGCGGCCGTCCCCGAGGACCTCCTGCGGGTCCAGAGCCCGCCGATGGCCGACTGGCTCGAAGGCTTCCTCGCCATGCGGGTGCACGTGCTGATCCGGTTCGGCCGCTGGGCGGACATCCTGCGCCTGCCGCTGCCCGCCGACCGCGAGCTGTACTGCGTGACGACCGCGATGCTGCACTACGCGCGCGGCGTCGCGCTCTCCGCGACCGGCCGCGTCAGCGAGGCCGAGGCCGAACGGGAGGCGTTCCGCGCGGCCGTCGCCCGCGTCCCGGCGAGCCGCACCCTGTTCAACAACACCTGCGCCGACATCCTGGCGATCGCCGCGGCCATGCTCGACGGCGAGCTGGAGTACCGCAAGGGCGACCACGACACCGCCTTCGCCTCCCTCCGGCGGGCCGTCGAACTGGACGACAGCCTCCCCTACGACGAGCCGTGGGGCTGGATGCAGCCCACCCGGCACGCCTACGGCGCCCTGCTGCTGGAACAGGGGCGCGTCGCGGAGGCCGAGGCGGTCTACCGGGCCGACCTGGGCCTGGACGACACCCTGCCGCGCGCCCTCCAGCACCCCGGCAACGTCTGGGCGCTCCACGGACTCCACGAGTGCCTTCGGCGCCTGGGCCGGGCGGGCGAGGCGCGGATCATCGGGCAGCAGCTGAAGCTCGCCGCCGCCCTGGCGGACGTACCGGTCACGGCCTCCTGCCTCTGCCGCCTCGACACCGCCCCCGCCCCCGCCGACGCCGGCTCCACGGACGGCTGCTGCGGCCCGGACCGGTGAACGGGACCCGGGCCGCGTGCCCCGTCGCGGCGGGAGCAGGCGTCAGCCGTCGTCAGTGGTCGTCGGCCGCCGTCAGTCGTCGAGGGCGGACGTGACGTCGGCGAGGTCGACGAACTTGAAGTTCGTGGCGTCCCGTTCGCCGTCCCCCGGAGCGTCGTGGCCGTCCTGCACGACCAGCAGACCGTGGGGGAAGCGGGAGCCCAGCGGCTGGGCGAGCACCGCCGCGCCGTCGCACTCCTCGGAGCCGTCCAGGGACGGCGAGGCGGCGGCGACGCGGAAGCCGCCCTCGTACTCGTTGTTGTCGCCCACCTCGCGGTCGTAGGCGGCGAAGGTGTCGTCGCCCTGGCTGGAGGCCAGCAGCAGGCCGTCCCCGTCGGACTCCTGAAGCAGCGTCAGCCCCTCGACGTCGGCGGTCAGCCGGGTCCCGCCGTAGCCGGGATCGTCACCGGCGGTGCACTCCTCCGTGGCCTCGTCGTACACCGCCGCAACGCCGTACTCCCGCACCTTGTCCAGGAGCCGGGGCGTGCCGGTGAGGTCGGCGCGCAGCCGCCAGATGCCGACGTCCTCCTGGCCCGCGTACAGCGTGCCGTTCGCCGGGTCGACGACCATGCCCTCCACCTGCGGCAGCTCGCCGGGCTCGCCGCACGGCGACCAGGAGGTGCCGTCGGGCAGCCGGAAGGAGGAGGGCAGGTCCAGGGAGCGGACCGTGCGGTAACCGACGCCCCCGGACGCGGTGGGGACCAGCTCCAGCAGCGCGACCGTGGTGCGCTCGCGGCGGCTGACCAGCGCGTAGGAGCGGCCGGTGGCCCGGTCCGTCCAGGTCGCCAGGCCGTACGCGGTGCGCTGCTCGTCGATCTCCTCCTGGCCGCCGGAGAACACCGGCGGCGCGGCCGCCGGGTCGGTGACGTCGGTGAGCGGCCGGCCGCCCGGCGCGGACGGGTCGATGCGGTAGAAGCGCAGGCGGTCGCTGCCCCGGTCGGTGGTGACCGCGATGTCGGCGCGGCCGGTGGACAGCCGCAGGCCGTGGACCAGGTCGACGTTGTTGAAGCGGCCGGGCGCGTCGTCGGGGCCCGGGGCGGGCGGCGCGGGGACCGACTGCACCAGCCGCGCGTCGAGGTCGTAGACGCGCAGCCCGCCCTCCTTGGCCGTGGCGACGACGAGACTGCGGTCGGGATCGGCGGCGTTGCGCCAGATGGCGGGGTCGTCGGCGTCGGCGTTGCCGCCCGCCTCGTCGTCGTACAGGGAGGGCGTCTCGGCCCGCGGCCGCACCTCCGGCAGGGTCCCTTCCTCCCGGGCCGCGGCCGGTGACCCGGGCAGGACGGCGGCGACGGCGACGGCGAGGGCGCAGACGGCCCACGGCCGCAGACGGTGTCCGGTCACGTTGGTGCTCCTAAGGTCGAAGACATGACAAGCAACAACCGGTGATCTTGCGGAGGCCGGGGGACGGAACGGGGCCCTTCCGGTGACCGGATGGTCTCGTGGAGGCGAACAGCGCGTGGATGCCGTGCCGCCGGGCGGCGGAACGACGCGTGTCAGCCGCCGCCCGGCGGGATACCGCCGCTGCCGCTGCCTCCGCTTCCGTCCCTGCCCCCGTCGCTGCCCCCGTTTCCGTCCCTGTCCCTGCCGCTGCCCCCGTTTCCGTCCCTGTCCCTGCCGCTGCCCCCGTTTCCGTCCCTGCCTCGGTCCCTGTTTCCGTTTCCGCCTCGGTCCCTGTTTCCGTCTCTGCCTTGGTCCCTGTCTCCGCTTCCGTCCCCGGCCGCCGTGCCGCGCGCCGCCGCGCGGAAGGCGAGCGGCGTGCGGCCGTCGTGCTTGCGGAAGAACGCGCCGAAGTCGCTGGGGTCGTCGAAGCCCAGCCGGCGCGCGATGTCCGCGGCGGTGGCATCGGTGTGCACCAGCAGGCGTTTGGCCTCCAGGACGATCCGCGCGTCCAGGTACGCCTTCGCCGTGGTCCCGGTGGCGGCCTTGACGGCACGGGTGAGGGTGCGCGTGCTGTAGCCGAGCGCGGCGGCGTAGTCGGCGACCCGGCGGGTGCGGGCGAAGTCGCGTTCCACGGCGGCGCCGAACCGCCGGAAGGGACCGTCGGGCGGGACCGCGCCGCCGGCGGCCGGCGGGCAGGCGTGGGCCAGCCGCAGCAGCAGCACCGACAGCAGCATCCGCAGCGTCCTGTTGTGCGCCTCGAGCGGGAGCGCGCCCAGGTCGTCGTACTCGGCGACGAGGTGGTCGAGGGCCAGGCGGACCAGCCGGCCGTGCGTGCCGGCCGGCATCACCGGCCCCTCGGCGTGCGGCGGGTCCTCGGGCACGAAGCCCGGCCGCCAGATCACCATGACGCCGCGGGCCCGGGTGAGCGGCCCGCCGGGTTCGGCCGCGTACTGGTGGACCTGGCCCGGCCGCACCCACAGCCAGCCGCCCGGCGGGACGACGTGACGGGAGAAGTCGACGGTGTGGGGGAGCGGCGGCGAGTGCGGGGCGAGGTGGATGAGGTGGTGGAAGTCCGGCCGCTGCGGACCGGACAGGTCGATGCCCCGGCGCCGCGCCCGGTCGCGCACCTCCTCGAATCCGACGACGTCCATGCCGATCGGGGCGCTCAGCGAGGGCCGGTAGGCGACGTCGGTGATCGCGGCGGCACCGGCCGCGCCGGGCCGTCCCGACCGTCCGCCGGCCCGCCCGCCGGCCTGTCCGCCGACGCGTCCGTCCCTGCGGCCGACCGCTCGGCCCGGCTCTCGTTTCTGTCCGGAATTCCCCATGGTGTGTCCCGAGCTTACCGCCGGCCCACCCGGGCCGCTTCCTAGCGTGAGAGGTGCAGACGATGCCGCGATGACCGAAAAGGAGCAGGTGCGACCGTGCGACTGATCGTGGGGATGACGGGGGCCACCGGGGCCGTGTTCGCGGTGCGGCTGCTGGAGCGGCTGGCCGAGCTGCCGGACGTGGAGACGCACCTGGTGATGAGCCGCTGGGCGCGGGCCACCGCCGAGCTGGAGACCGGCCGCACCCTGCGGGAGATCGGCGCGCTGGCCGACGTGACGCACCCCGCCGGGGACCAGGGCGCCACCATCTCCTCCGGGTCCTTCCGCACGGACGGGATGGTGGTCGTCCCGTGCTCCATGAAGACGCTGGCCGGTATCCGCGCCGGTTACGCCGACGGCCTGGTGGGCCGGGCCGCCGACGTCACCCTCAAGGAGCGCCGGCCGCTGGTGCTGGTGCCGCGGGAGACGCCGCTGAGCGAGATCCACCTGGAGAACATGCTCGCCCTGGCCCGCATGGGCGTGCGCATCGTGCCGCCCATGCCCGCCTTCTACAACCACCCCCGCACCGTCGACGACATCGTCGACCACATCACCACCCGCGTCCTCGACCAGCTCGACCTGCCCGCACCCGCGGCCGAGCGCTGGTCCGGCCTGCGGGCGGCCCGGCTCGACAATCCGCGGGACACCGGCTCCTGACGGCCCGCCACCGCGCCGCGCCCCTCCGCCCTTCCCCCTTCTTCCCCCTTCCTGTTCCTGCGACGTACGCGACGTACACGAGGAGACATCCGTGCCCTACGACGATCTGCGGTCCTTCCTGAACACCCTGGAGAAGGAGGGCCAGCTGCTGCGCATCACCGACGAGGTGCTCCCGGAACCGGATCTCGCGGCCGCCGCCAATGCCGCCGGGCGGATCGGAGAGGGCGCGCCCGCCCTCTGGTTCGACCGGGTCAAGGGCTTCACCGACGCGCGGATCGTGATGAACGTCCACGGCTCCTGGCGCAACCACGCCCTCGCCCTCGGCATGCCCAAGGAGACCTCCACCCGCGAACAGGTCGAGGAGTTCGCCCGCCGCTGGGACGCCTTCCCCGTCCCGCCCGAGCGCCGCGAGGACGCCCCCTGGCGGGAGAACACCGTCACCGGCGACGACATCGACCTGTTCGACATCCTCCCGCTGTTCCGCCTCAACGACGGCGACGGCGGCTTCTACCTGGACAAGGCCGCCGTCGTCTCCCGCGACCCCGACGACCCGGACCACTTCGGCAAGCAGAACCTCGGCACGTACCGCATGGAGGTCGTCGGCCGTGACCGCCTCGCCCTCCAGCCGGTCCCGGTGCACGACATCGCCCAGCACCTGCGCACGGTGGAGGAACGCGGCCAGGACCTGCCGGTGGCGATCACCCTCGGCAACGACCCCGTCGTCCCGATCGTCGCCGGGATGCCCCTGCGCTACGACCAGTCCGAGTACGAGATGGCGGGCGCCCTGCGCGGCGCGCCCATGCCGATCGCCACCGCCCCCCACACCGGCCTGGACGTCCCGTGGGGCGCCGAGGTCGTGATCGAGGGCGTCGTCGAGTCGCGGGTGCGGCAGATCGAGGGCCCCTTCGGCGAGTTCACCGGCCACTACTCCGGCGGCCGGCGGATGCCCGTCATCCGCATCGAGCGCATCTCCTACCGCACCGACCCGGTCTTCGAGTCCCTCTACCTCGGCATGCCCTGGACCGAGTGCGACTACCTCGTCGGCCCCAACACCTGCGTGCCGCTGCTGAAGCAGCTGCGCGCCGAGTTCCCCGAGGTGCGGGCCGTCAACGCGATGTACACCCACGGGCTGCTGGTCATCATCTCCACCGCCAAGCGGTACGGCGGCTTCGCCAAGGCGGTCGGCATGCGCGCCATGACCACCCCGCACGGCCTCGGCTACGTCACCCAGGTCATCGTCGTCGACGAGGACGTCGACCCCTTCGACCTGCCCCAGGTGATGTGGGCCCAGTCGGCGAAGGTGAATCCCAGGGAGGACGTCGTCATCATCCCGAACCTGTCGGTGGTGGAACTCGCGCCCGCCTCCCAGCCGGCCGGCGTCACCAGCAAGATGATCATCGACGCCACGACGCCCGTCGCCCCCGACGTCCGCGGCAACTTCGGCACCCCCGCCAAGGACCTGCCCGAGACCGTCGAGTGGACCGCACGGCTGCGCTCCCTGCTCGCGCAACGCTGACCGCCCCTCCCGCCCCCGCCCCTCACCTCGTCCAAGGAAGGAACCACCCATGCACTCCAGCGACAGCGACAGCGGCAGCGACCGGTCCGAGGCCCCCGGCGCCTCCCCGATCTGCCCGCGCTGCGCGGACGCCGGCGTCTCCACCG
This sequence comes from Streptomyces sp. NPDC006134, assembly GCF_040628835.1. Classification (NCBI taxonomy): domain Bacteria; kingdom Bacillati; phylum Actinomycetota; class Actinomycetes; order Kitasatosporales; family Streptomycetaceae; genus Streptomyces; species Streptomyces sp. NPDC006134. The sequence goes on from NZ_JBEXTV010000054.1 coordinate 37,937, forward strand.
TCGCCCACTCCCCGCAGCCCGGTGTCTGGCAGGTGCTCCAGTGCGCACGCTGCCTCTACATGTGGCGTACCACCGAACCGGCCCGGCGCAGCCGCCGCGAGAACTACCCCGTCCGGTTCCGCCTGACGGAACACGACATCGCCACGGCCACCGAGGTACCGGCCGTGCCCCCACTGCGCACCCGGTGACCTGCGGGCGCCGCCCCGGTACGCCGGGCGGCCGAGGTGCTCCGGGCCGGCCGAGATGCTCCGGGCGGCCCGGGCCCACGATCCCGGACCAGGCGACCGGGCCGACGATCCCGCAACGGGCGGCCGGCGTACGGTCCGCGGGTCAGCCGTCCGTCAAACCGGCGGCGAGGGTCGCCCCCAGCTCCCAGCACGCCTCCAGATCGGCCTTGCCCGGCGCACCGGACACGGTCACCGCCGGGGCCGTACGGCGCCAGCCCAGACCCGTGGTGACCGACTCGACGGCGCGCACCGCGCCCGTGGTGTCGCTGCCGCCGTGCACGTAGAAGCCGAACGGCCGGCCGCGCGTCGCGTCCAGGCAGGGGTAGTAGACCTGGTCGAAGAAGTGCTTGAGCGCGCCGGACATGTACCCCAGGTTCGCCGGCGTGCCCAGCAGGTAGCCGTCGGCCTCCAGCACGTCGACCGCGGTGGCCGCCAGGGCCGCCCGCCGCACCACCCGCACGCCCTCGATCTCCGGGGCGCCCGCCCCGGACACGACGGCCTCGAACAGCGCCTGGCAGTGGGGCGACGGTGTGTGATGCACGATCAGCAAAGTGGCCACGGCCGAAGCCTGCCCTCCCGGCGCCCGCCCCGCAAGAAACCCGGCGCGGGCCGCCGGCCGTGCGGTCTCCCGCCGTCCGTCCCGGGGACGGTCCGCGCAAGGCGGTTCGGCACCGGGCCCGGAGCCGTCAGCCCCACAGCGGATGGGTCACCGTACGGGCGGATCCTTCGGGCCGGTCACCGGTGTACGTCAGCGTCATCCGCGTGTACTGCCGCTGGTCCGGCTGCTTCTCCCAGGACCGCGGAAGGTCGAGGCGGACGACGACGGGATACGAGCGGAACGTGCCCGCAGCGCAGTAGGGCCTGCAGTCGTTGACCACGTTGACGCCGGCGGCCGTCGCGGCGGTCGCGTCCCACCGCTTCCACTCCAGCGAGGTCAGGCGGCTGTTGCCGTCCCCGCAGGCGAGGAGGAAGCCGGCGGGGCGGACGCCGGGCCGTCCCTGGCAGTCGACGAGCACCGGGTCCGGCGCCTGGTGGTGCGCCGTCCGCTGCGGCGCCGGCTCTCCGCCCGGCGACGCGGCCGTCGCCGTACCGAGGGTTGCTGCGAGCGAGGCGACGGCGCACAACGTGACCATCGCCCTCCTGCGAACTCCGCCCATGTCTGCTCCCGCCCGTCCTCTTCGGGGCTTGTGTCCGTTCCGAGGCTACGGCCGCGCCCGGCATCGCACCACTCGTACGGAGCAACGCCCCCACGGCACACGCCTGCGGCCTGCGGGTACGCCGTTCCCCGCCGTGGTCACCGGCCGGTCCGCAGATCGAACCCGCGCCGGGCCAGAGTGACCACGCCCACGGAGACCAGGGCGACACCGGCCGCCTGCGGCAGGATCCACCAGCCGGTACGGACGTCCTCCCGGTACAGGAGCAGGCCGAGCAGCAGGCTCACCGTCGCGTCCCCCAGCGTCAGGGCCGGCTGGGAGGCGATGAGCGGGCCGCCCTGCAGGGCGTGCTCCAGCAGGAGCACGGCACCGGCTCCGGCCGCGGCGAACCCGTACGTCTGCCACGCCGACAGGAAGCCGGCGACGCCGTCCGTGTCCAGGACGCGCATGGAGTCCTTGATCAGCCCGGCCGTCAGCGCGTAGCAGATGGCGGTGGCCGCGCCGAGGCAGCCGGCGCGGGCCTTGCCGACGGGCCGTCTCAGTCCCGCCCCGGCCAGCAGGAAGACCGCGGCTGCGCAGGCCGCCAGGACCGGTACCCAGCGGGCGAGGGACACCTCGGTGACCCCGCCGGAGGGCGCGGCCGACGCCAGCGCCAGGCCGAGCCCGGCGACCACCACGGCCACGGCCGCCCACAGCGTCCCCGGCAGCCGACGCCCCGTCACCCACGAGGCCAGCAGCAGCGCCAGCGGAAGTTCCAGCACGAACAGCGGCTGGACGAGGGAGAGCGGGCCGGTCGCGAGCGCCGCCGCCTGGCCCACGCCGGCGACGACCACCGCCAGCATCCCGCCCAGCCAGACCGGCTGCCGCAGCAGATCCAGCACGAGGCCCGGGCGCAGTCCCCGGGCCTGCGGCACGTCCAGCGCGGCGCGCCGCTGCAACACGGTGGCCAGCGCGTTGCTGAACGCGGCCACGCACGCGAGGAGGACCGGCAGTACGACACCCATCCACCGATCCTCGCGTCCCTCGCCTCCCTTCGCGCGCCGCCACGACGGCCCGCGGGCCGGAGAAAGACCCGCAGGCCGGAGGAAGACCCGCGGGCCGGAGGAAGACCCGCGGGCCACAGGGCCGGGCGGACCGTCCGGTGGGTCAGACGGCCGGGGCCGGGTAGGTCGGGTACTCCACGCCCGACACGTGCTGCACCACGCGGACGACCTGGCAGGAGTAGCCGAACTCGTTGTCGTACCAGAGGTAGAGGATGGCGTTGTCGCCCTCGACCTTGGTGGCGCCCGCGTCCACGATCGAGGCGTGACGCGAGCCGATGAAGTCGCTGGAGACCGCGTCGGGGGCGCTGATGAAGTCGATCTGGCGCTTGAGCGGCGAGGTCAGCGACACCTCGCGCAGGTGGTCGAGGACCTCCTCGCGGGTGGTCTCGCGGGCCAGCTGGAGGTTGAGGATCGCGATCGAGACGTCCGGCACCGGGACGCGGATGGAGCTGCCGGTGATCTTCGCCTTCAGGTCGGGCAGCGCCTTGGCGACGGCGGAGGCGGCACCGGTCTCGGTGATGACCATGTTGAGCGGCGCCGAGCGCCCGCGCCGGTCCGACTTGTGGTAGTTGTCCAGCAGGTTCTGGTCGTTGGTGAACGAGTGGACGGTCTCCACGTGGCCGCGCAGCACGCCGTACTCGTCCGCCATCGCCTTCAGCGGCGGGACGATCGCGTTGGTGGTGCAGGAGGCGCAGGACAGGATCTGCTCGTCCGGCTTGATGGTGTCGTGGTTGACGCCGTGCACGATGTTGGGGACGTCGCCCTTGCCCGGCGCGGTCAGGACGACCTTGTCGATGCCGGGGCGCAGGTGCTTCGACAGGCCCTCGCGGTCGCGCCACTTGCCGGTGTTGTCGATGAGGATGGCGTTCTTGATGCCGTACGCCGTGTAGTCCACCGTCGTCGGGTCGTCCGCGTGGATGACGCGGATCTCGTTGCCGTTGGCGATGATCTTGTTGTTCGCCTCGTCGACGGTGATCGTGCCCTGGAACTGGCCGTGGATGGAGTCCCGGCGCAGCAGCGAGGCCCGCTTGACGAGGTCCTGGCCACCGCTGTCGCGGACGACGATGGCGCGCAGCCGCAGTCCGTTGCCGGAGCCGGTCTTCTCGATGAGCAGGCGGGCGACGAGGCGGCCGATGCGGCCGAACCCGTAGAGGACGACGTCGCGCGGCTCACGGCGTGCGATCTTGCCGGCGCCCGTGGCGCCGGCCACGGCCTCGGCGGTGAACTCCGCCACCGACAGGCCGCGGTCGTCGGCCTTGTAGGTCGCGGCGAGCATGCCGATGTCGATCTGGGAGGGGCCGAGATCGAGCGTGGTGAGGGCCTGGAGGAACGGCAGGGTCTCGGTGACCGAGAGCTCCGCGCCGGCGATCTGACGGGCGAATCGGTGGGTCTTGAGGATGCTGACCACCGACTTGTTCACCAGGGAGCGGCTGTGCAGCAGGACCGTGACGTCCCGCTCGCGGTGCAGCTTCCCGATCATCGGGATCATCGACTCCGCGATCTCCTCGCGGCACTTCCAGTTGGTGAACGAGTCGTCGTTGACAGTCACGGGTATCTCTTTCGAGCTAGGTGGCGCTCATATGCTAACCCCTCGCTCCTTTGAGCGATCAAGCGGGTGAACGAGCATGAGAAAGCACCCGAGCGGGCGACGGCCCGGCGCGGCGGCGGCGCGTAAACTCCCCATCCCCTCCGGCCCCGGACGCGAAGGACCGCACCCTCATGACGACACCCGCTGCGAAGGACCGGACGAGGCGTACGAGGCGTACGAGGTGCGCGAGGCGTACGAGGTGCGCGGGGCGCGGCGGGCCGATGGCGGGGAGCGTGGTGCTGCTGGCGCTCCTCGGGCTGACCGCGGCCGGGTGCGGCGGCTCCGGCGAGTCGTCCGGCGGCGCCACCCCGCCGCCCTCCCGCCCGGACGGCCGTTCCACGAGTGGTCCGCCCCCTGCCGCGAGCCCGTCCCCCTCCGGGGAGGCGGCGGACGGCGACGACATCGGGGCCTGCGGGGACGGAAACTGCGAGGTGCTGGTGACCGAGCCGGTGACGGTCCGCTTCGAGGGCCCGGACGGCCCGGTGAAGCTGTCCGTGACCAAGGTCGGGCGGAACGAGATCGGCTACACGGCGACCTCGGAAACCGGCGCGGGCGGCGGGCAGGTCTCCGGGGAGACGAGCGGGGCGGGCCATGGCTGCACCGCCGTTCTCACGAGCGCCGGCGGCACGGGCTTCTGCGGACCGGTGGGCGCGCCGCCGCGCGAGCGGGCCGGAGCGGTGGTGATCCACCTGGAGCCGGGCGGCGACGGCGCGGCGGTCCTGCGGATCATCTCCGGCTGAGACCGGCGGCATGGCGGTCCCGTGGCTCGTCTCCGCCTGATGCCCGGCACATTCGTGCACACCCTCTTGACAGCACGTCTCCGGGCATTACTTTCTTGCAGAACACAAAAAAGGAGGAGCAGGTGTCGTCCTTCCCGGCCTTCTCGCTGCGCCGCACCACCTGCGCGCTCGCGGGTCTTCTCGCCCTCTCGTCTCCGGCCGTTCTGGCCTCCATCCCGACCGCTCCCACGGCCACGGCCGCCCCGACCGCTCCCACGGCCACCCCCGCCGCCACGGCCGCCGCTCCCACGACGTACCACGTGGACTGCTCGCGCCCCACGGCCGGTACGGGGACGAGCACGTCACCGCTCAACTCCATGCCCGCCGTCAACGCCGTCACCCTCCGACCCGGCGACAGCGTCCGGTTCCGCCGGGACACCACCTGCAAGGGGCAGCTGTACCTGCGCACCTCCGGAACCGCCGACGCGCCGATCACCGTCGGCGCGTACGGGGACGCGGGCGCCAAGCCCCGGATCGACGCGAACGGCAACCTGGCCGCCGTCTGGCTGAAGAACGCCTCCCACGTCCACGTCGCCGACCTGGACCTGACCGCGCCGGGCGACAACACCACCGCCCGGCGCGGCGTGTGGCTCCAGGCCGTCGACTCCGGCGACCTGGACGGCGTCACCCTGGAACGGCTCGACATCCACGACGTGCGCGGCGTACTGCCCGCCAGGACCGGCGGCGCGGCGGGCAACGGCAAGTACGCGGGCGCCTCCGGGGGCATCGTCGTCGAAGCCCTCGGCACCACCACCCCGTCCGCCTTCCGCGGGCTGACCATCCGGGACAACACCCTGCGCTCCGTCGACCGGGCCGGGATCTACTTCTGGTCCAACTGGTGCCGCCGCCCCGACCTCGCCACCTTCTGGAACGCCTACTGCACCGCCGCCTGGCACCCGCACACCGACCTGCTCGTCGAGAACAACGCCCTGTCCGACGTGGGCGGCGACGGCCTGGTCGTCAAGTCCAGCAGCGACGTCCTGGTCCAGCGCAACACCCTGGACGGCTTCAACATGCGCGCCGGATCCGTCAACGCCGGGATGTGGACCGCCAACAGCGACCGGGTCACCTTCCAGTACAACCGCTCCTCCGGCGGCAACACCGACAAGGACGGCCAGGGCTACGACGTCGACCACTCCACCAACCACGTGACGTTCCAGTACAACGTCTCCTCCGACAACGACGGCGGCTTCTTCCTGCTCTGCCCCTACGGCGCCGACGTCCCCGGCAACGCCAAGGACTTCACCATCCGCTACAACCTGTCCGTCAACGACCGCACCCGCACCTTCCAGGTGTGCAGCGGCGGCCTCCAGCGCGGCCGGATCCACAACAACACCATCCAGCTCCCGGACGTCCCCTCCGGCACCACCCACCACGTGGTCCTGGAGAGCGCCACCAAGGACGGCGCGCTGGACGTGCAGTTCCGCAACAACCTCCTGCGGGCGGGCGGCACGGCGGGCACCCTCGCCTGGACGCTGAACGACTCCGCCTTCGTCGTCGACCACAACCTGCTGTACGGCACCCCGGTCCCCGCCCGGGCCACCGCCACCCTCACCGCCGCGCCCCGCCTCACCGCCCCCGGCCCCGGCACCGACGATCCCGCCGGCTACCGGCTGCTCCCCGACTCGCCCGCCCTCGGCGCCGGGACGCCGATCGCCGACAACGGCGGCACGGACTTCTTCGGCACCGCACTGCGCACCCCGCCGAGCATCGGCTTCCACGACCACTGACACGACCACCGGCAGATCACCGGCACGGCGCCGCCGCTCCCTGACGCCCCGCGCACGGCCATTCACGCACGGCCACCCACGCACGGCCACCCACGCACGGCCACCCACGTACAGCCCATCCGCGCACGGCCATCCCCGCATCTCCCCGGAAGGACAGGGCCACCCGTATGACCAGCACCAGCCAGGACCAGGAGCACGGCATCGCGCCGGCTGCACCGCCGGCGCCGCCGAGAGTCAGAACCGAGTTCACCCGGAGATGGACCTCCCGCCTCGTCGCCTTCGGCGAGTTCATCGACGGCTACGACCTCCTCGTCATGGGCGCGGCCCTGCTGTTCCTCAAGCCCGACTTCGGACTGACCGCCACCGAGGTGGGCTGGCTCGGTGCGATCGCCTTCATCGGCACCGCCGTCGGCCTGGTCGTCTTCGGCGACCTCTCCGACCGCTTCGGCCGAAAGGTCATCTTCGTCGTCAACCTGGTCTTCTTCGTGGTGGCGTCCCTCGCCTCGGCCTTCGTCACCGAGGTCTGGCAACTGATGGTCGCCCGCTTCTTCATCGGCGTCGCCGTCGGCATGGACATCCCCACCTCGCACGCCTTCCTCGCCGAGATCGCCCCCAAGGCCCGGCGCGGCCGGGTCGCCGGCAGCCTGCCCAACCTGATGTGGCTCGGCGGCGCCATCACCAGCGTCCTGATCGCCCTCGCCCTCGGCCCGCACCTCGGTCACGACACCTGGCGCTGGCTGTTCGGCCTCGCCGCGCTGCCCGCCCTCGCCGTGCTGATCGCCCGTCAGTTCCTGCCCGAGTCGCCGCGCTGGCTCAAGGCCCAGGGCCGCCACGAGGAGGCGAAGGCCGTCTTCGAGGCCCTCGGCGTCGAGGAGCCCAAGAGCGCCGTCCCGCAGGGCAAGCGCAGCTACCGCGACCTGTTCACCAAGGGCGCCGCCGTCCGCCTCGCCGTCGTCACCGGCTTCTTCGCCTTCCAGTCCTTCGGCGGCGCGGTCGCCACCGTCGCCGGGCCCCTCGTCATCGAGTCCACCGGCATCGGCACCGAGAACTCCCTGTACTTCTCCCTCGCCGGATTCTGCGTCGGCTTCCTCGCCGTCGCCCTCGGCGCCCGCGTCATCGACCGGATCAACCGCCGCGCCCTCGGCATCTGGGCCTGCCTCGGCGTCTTCACCGCGGGCGTCACCCTCGGCCTGTTCGGCGGGCGCAGCGCCACCGTCCTGCTGATCGCCTACGTCTGCTACTCCTTCCTCACCTGGTTCGGGCCCGGCGTGCTCGCCTGGGTGTGGAGCTCCGAGGCGTTCCCGACGCAACTGCGCGGCCTGGGCTCCGGCATCGCCCAGTGCGTCACCCGCCTGATGATCGCGCTCAACATCGTCCTGGTGCCGACGCTGCTGGAACGGCTGGAGCTGACCACCATCACCCTGTACGCCTGCTCCTACCTGATCTGCGCGGCCATCGTGGCGCTCTCCCCGTTCCTGGCCACCACCGGCCGCGAACTGGAGGAGGTCAACGCGCCGCGGTCCGTGAAAGCCTGAACCGCACCACCGGAGCACACCGCCGAAGAGGCGGCACCGAAGAGGCGGCACCGAGCAGTACCGAAGAGAAGAAGCAGTGAGGACGCAGCACGTGACCGAGCACCCACGATCCGGCGCACCCCGGGACCTGCGGCGGGCCAACACCGCCGCGGCGCTGCGGTCGGTCCTGGACGAAGGGCCCCTGCCACGCGCCGACCTGGCCGCCCGGCTCGGCCTGGCCCAGGGCACCATCAGCCGGATCGTGGGGCCGTTCGTCGGCGCGGGCGTGCTGCGCGAACTGCCCGCGATGACCGGCGGCGGCGGACGGCCCCGGGTGCCGCTCGACCTCGCCCCCGCCGCCCGGCTCACCGTCGGCCTGCACATCGGCCGCCAGCGCACCAGCGCCGGACTGGTCGACCTGCGCGGCACCGTGCGGGCCTGGCTCACCCACGAACGCGGCGGCCCCGCCGCCCCCGAGGACCTGATCCCCGGCGCCGCCGACCTGGTGCGCCGGCTGCTGGCCGAGGCGGGCGGCACCCCCGTGCTCGGCATCGGCGCGGCCACCGGCGGCTGGGTCGACCCGGTCCGCGGCACGGTCGTCGACAACGAGGCGCTCGGCTGGCGCGACGTACCGCTGCGCGCCCTGCTCACCGAGGCCACCGGCCAGGACACGTACGTCGACTCCGGCGCACGTGCCCACGCCACCGCCGAGGTCTGGTTCGGCCGCGCCCGCACCGCCGGCTGCTCGGTCCACCTGTTCACCGGCAACGTCATCGACGCCGCCGTCGCCATCGGCCGCCGCGTCCATCCGGGCGCGCGCTTCGCGGCCGGTACCGTCGCCCACCTCCCCGTGACGGGCCTCGACGGCACCGCCGGGCCGGGCGACACCACCGCCGCGTGCGCCTGCGGGCGCCGCGGTGTCCTGCAGGCCGTGGCGACCGACAGCGCGGTGCTCGCCGAGGCCACGCGCCGGGGACTGGCGACCGGGGGCGAGGACGGCGCCCCCGGCGGGCTGCCACGCCTGGCCGCGCTCGCCCGGCAGGGCGACGAGGCCGCCGACGGCCTGCTGCGCGCCCGCGCCCGGCACATCGGTACCGCCGTCACCCACCTCGTGGAACTGCTCGACCCCGACCTGGTGGTGCTGTCCGGCGGCGTCCTGGCCGTGCCGGACCATCTGGAGGAGGTGCGCCGGGCCGCCGCCGAACGGCTGGGCCCGTCCTGGGACCCCGAACACGTCCAGCCGACCGCCCTCGGCGCGCACAGTCTCGCCGCCGCCTCGGCGGCGCTGCTGCTGCGCGCCTACTACGACGACCCCTTGGCCTTCGAGGACTTCGGCTGACGCCCGCCGGTCCCACGGGCCCTGCCGGTCCCGCCGGTCCCGCCGGCCCCGCGGGCTCAGTGGGACGCCCTCCTCGCCGTGCGCCCGGCGGTTCCCGCCTCTCGGACCCGGCACCGGCCCGTCCGGTGCCGGTCACGGTGCCACCGGGCACCACGCGCCTCCCAACCACCGCGAGCCGCCGCCCGGCCGGACCGCCGCTGCTGCTCCTGCCGCGGCCCGGCCCCCACGCAAGACCCCACGCAAGAAGGGACATCCCTGGTGACCTCAGGACCGACCGTGCGAGCGACCGCGCGCCCGGACGCGCCCCCCACCGTTCCCCGGACCGCGAGGGCCGCCGCGCGGGGCCCCGCCTCGGCCCCACAGCCGCCGCCACCCGGTGGCGACGGCCCGGGCGGGCGGTCCGCCGACGGCGACCGGATCACCGCCGTCCGGCTGCACACCGTCCCCGTCACCCCGCGCACCACCTGGCTGCTGGCCGAGGCACGGGGCGCCGACGGCACCACCGGCTGGGGTGAACTGTCCGACCTGCCCTGCGGTGACCCGGCCGCGCTGCTGGCCGAGCTCGCCGCCCAGGTCACCGGAGTCCCCTGGGCGGAGGCGGTCGTCTGGCTGGACACGTACGGACAGCACTGGGCCTCGGCACCACCCACCCGGCAGGCCCGCCTGGCCCGCCGCACCGCCCTGGGCGGTCTCGCCACCGCCGTCGCGGACGCCGCCGCGCGCCGGGCGGGCCTCACCCTGGGCGACTGGACGCTCCGGGCGGATACCGCCGTCCCCGCGGCAGCCTCCTCACCGGACTCCGCCGCCTCACCGGCATCGACACGGACACCGGCACCGACAGCGATACCGACACCGGCACCGACAGCAACGCAGACACCGACACCGGCACCGGCCGCCCCGCTCCCCCTGTCCGCGCCCGCGGTCGAACCCGTGGTCGAGCCCGCCTCCGCATCCGCCGGCGAACCCCGCAGCGTGCCGCTGTACGCCAACATCAACCGGGCCATGGCCGCCCGCACCCCCGAGGCCGCCGCGCAGGTCGCCGCCCGCGCCGTCGCGGCGGGGTTCCGCGCCGTCAAGTGCGCGCCCTTCGACGGCCTGCCCGCACGCGACCGGCTCGCCGCCGGGCTGGACATCGCCCGCGCCGTGCGGGACACCGTCGGCGACGGGACCGACCTCCTGCTCGACGCCCACCACCTGGTGACGGTCGCCGACGTCCTGGCGCGCGCGGAGGACTTCACGGCGCTGCGGCTCGGCTGGCTGGAGGACGCCGCCCGCCTGGACGACGTCACAGGGCTGCGCAGGCTGCGCGACGCCCTGGGCATCCCGCTGGCGGGAGGGGAGTTCGCCGGTACGGCACGCGAGGTGCTGCCCGCCCTGCGCTCCGGGGCGCTGGACGTCCTCATGCCCGACGTCAAGCACGCCGGCGGTCCGCTGCCCGCGCTGCGGCTGGCCCGTCTGGCCCGAGACCACGGCGCCGGCGTCTCGTTCCACAACCCGAGCGGCCCCGTCGCCACGGCCGCCACCGCTCACCTCACCGCTCTCACCGGAAGCGGCCTGCCCCTGGAGGTGATGTTCGGCGAGGCGGACTGGCGCCCCGGCTGGTCCTCACCGCCGGAACCCCTCGCCGCCGGCCGGTACACACTGCCGCCCGGCCCGGGCAGCGGCCTGGTCCCGGACGGCGCCCGCCCGACACCCGCCCCGGCACCGGCCGCACGGACGCAGACGCAGACGGAGACCCGGTGAACGCCCACGCCCACCCCGCACCGGACGCCACAAGCACCCCACAGACCCCCGACACCTCCGCCGACCTCGCCGGCACCTCCGCCGTCGTGCTCGGCGCGGCGGGCGGCGTCGGCCGTGCCTGCGCCGCCCGCCTGGCCGCGTCCGGAGCCCGGGTCGTCGCCGTCGACCGGGACCCTGCGGTCCGCGACCTGCCCGGCGTGACCGCCGTCGTCGGCGACGCCACCGACCCGGACCTGGCCGGCCGGGCCTTCGACGCCTGCGCCGCCCGCCCCGCGGTCCTCGTCCACGCCCTTCTGGCGGAAGCCCGGGCGCCGCTGTCCGACCTCACCGCCCGGCAGTGGCGCGAGGTCCTGGACCTGGGCCTGGTCTCCGCCTGGCAGTGGGGTGCCGAGCTGGTGCGCCGCTGCGGCGGCCCCGCCTCCCTGGTGCTGATCGGTTCCGTGCACGCCCACGGCGCCGCCCCCGGCATGGCCCCGTACGCGGTGGCCAAGGCCGGCCTCACCGCCCTGGCCCGCGCGGCGGCGGCCGAGTGGGGCCCGGCGGGCGTGCGCTGCAACGTGCTGGAACCCGGCTTCGTCGCCGTCGACCGCAACGCCCACCGGTGGCGCGACCCGGCCGAACGCCGCCGCATCCTCGCCGCGTACCCGCTGGGCAGGCTCTGCGCGCCGGAGGAGATCGCCGAGGTGGCGGCCTTCCTGGCCGGGCCGCGCTCGTCGTACGTCAACGGGGTGAGCATCCCCGTCGACGGCGGCGCCCTGGCCGTACTGCCCGAGACCAACGTCCCCGAGCCGGCCGCCGGCCCCTCAACCTCCCCCTTCGCACCCGACCGGAAGGCACCATGACCGACCCGTCCCTCCCGCCCGAGCCCGCGCCCGCCGCGGCGTCCCGCCCCGCGCCCGGCCCGGCGGACCGCGCCCTGCTCGGCGCCCTGCGCCGCCAGGGCCTGGTGGCGATCCTGCGCGCCCGCCGCCCCGCGCCCCTGGTCCCCGTCGTCCTGACCCTGCTGGAGGCGGGGGTGCGCTGCGTGGAGATCACCCTCCCGACGCCCGGCGCACTGGAGGCGCTGCGCGAGCTCACCGGGCGCCGGGCCGGCGAACTGCCCCCGGGCACGCTGCTCGGGGCGGGCACGGTCACCGAGGCCCGCCACGTCGCCGGCGCCGCTGCCGCCGGTGCCCGCTTCACGGTCAGCCCCGTCCACGAGCCCGCCGTCGTCGACGCCTCCCGCGCGGCCGGGCTCGGCTCCCTGCCCGGTTGCCTGACCCCCACCGAGGCGCTCGCCGCCTGGCGGCGCGGGGCGAGCGCGGTGAAGCTCTTCCCCGCCGAGGCGCTCGGCCCCCGGGCGGTACGGGCCCTCGCCGCGCCCCTGCCGGAGATCCCCCTGGTCCCGACCGGCGGCGTCGACCTCGACGTCCTGCCCCGGTACCTGGACGCCGGGGCACTCGCCTGCGGCGTCGGCTCACCGCTGCTGGGTGACGCCCTCGACGGCGGATCGCTCACCGGACTACGCGCCCGGGCCGCCGAGTTCGCCGCCCGCGCCACCCGGGCCACCGCTGAGGAGACCGCCGTATGCGCCGAGGAGACCGCCATATGACCGCGCCCGCCCCGTCACACCCCGGCCCCGCCCGGCTGGTCACCCTCGGCGAGACGATGGCCGCCCTGACGCCGGACCGCATCGGCCCGCTGCGCCATGCCCGCACCCTCGGCCTGTCCACGGCCGGCTCCGAGTCCACCGTCGCGGTCGGGGTGCGCCGGCTCGGCCACCGCGCCGCCTGGGTCGGCCGGGTCGGCGCGGACGAACTCGGGGCCCTGGTCACCGGCCGGCTGCGCGCCGAGGACGTCGACGTGCACGCCGTCACCGACCCCGGCGCCCCCACCGGCCTGATGATCAAGGAGCGGCGCACGGCCGCGCTGCGCCGGGTCCACTACTACCGCGGCGGCTCCGCCGGTTCCCGCCTGAGCCCCGCCGACCTGCCCGACGGCCTCGTCGAGAGCGCGGACCTCCTCCACGTCACCGGCATCACCCTGGCTCTGTCCCCGGACGCCGCCGCCACCGTGCACGCGGCCGTCGACCGCGCCGCCGCGGCCGGCGTCGCGGTGGCCCTCGACGTCAACCACCGGGCCCGCCTGTGGAGCGCCGAGGACGCCGCGGCCGCCGTCGGCGCGCTGCTGCCGCGCGTCCGGCTGCTCTTCGCCGGTGCCGACGAGGCCCGGATGCTGCTGGGCCCGGACCACGGCGACGCGGACGTGCCGCCCGCCGAACTGGCCCGCGCCCTGCGCGAACGGGGACCGGACACCGTCGTCGTCACCCTGGGCGCGGACGGTGCCGTCGCCGCCTGCGCCCAGGGCACCGTCGAGGCGGCGGCACGGCCGGTGCCGGAGGTCGACCCGGTCGGCGCGGGGGACTCCTTCGTCGCCGGCTACCTCGCGGCCCGCCTGGACGGCGCCGGCCCGGACGGCTGCCTGTCCCTGGCCACCCGCGTCGCCGCCTGGTCCGTGGCCACGGAGGGAGACTGGGAAGGGCTGCCCACCCGCGCCGAACTCGCCCTCACCGACGCCCCGGGCACGGTGGCCCGCTGACCGCGCACCCGCCGCGGAAACCGGCCGGCATCCGCGGCGGGGTCCTGGCGGCACTCGTGTACGTGCCGTCGGCCTGGCGCAGGAAGTTCACCCCCGCCCGCCCGGAGACCTGACGAGGCGTCCGCCGCTTCCGGCCCCCGGCGGCGGACGGGCACGGATTCCATGAAACACTGCTGGTTCAATTCGTCTCGCCTCGTCGAAGGAGTCGGCCGTGACACTCGGCATGGTTCTGGGCGACCTCCGCTCCTGCGCTTCGACGCGGACGACGCGGTAACAGCAGCCATCTGCCCCCTGTACGCGCACCCGGCCAGTGGCCCGGTGCCGGTTCGCCCCGCCCCCGTCGAAGTGCCCTCGGATCCCGCACGTCCGTACCCGAGGAGCACCCGATGCCCATCCTGCACTGGACCGACGGTCCCGCCCACCGGTCCGCCCGCTGGCATTCCGAGAACGGCACCCCCGTTCCCCGCCGCGTCGTCGTCGCCGACGACCGGACCAAGGCGGCCGACGCCTACCGCCTCGCCTGCGAGGGAACAGCCCTGCTCTGGCAGGGCGACTACCACAACGCCCGCCACCTGCTGCGGGCGCTCGGCCGCCGTATCGACCGCAAGCAGCCCCGGCCCGGGGCCGACGCCGCCGGCTCCTTCCACCTGCACCGCCGCTTCCGCGGCCACCGCGCCCGCATCCTCGGCAAGGTGCTGGTACTGCTGCACGACGACCACACCCTCCGTCTGCGCAGGGCCCCCGACGTCCGCCTCGCCTGCCGGGAGGCCTACGGCCCGCCCCGGGGGCCGTCGGTGGTCTCCCTCAGGGAACTGCTGGGAGTGATCGGCGCTCACCAATGGCGGCGCGAAGGGGTGGAGGTACCGGCGCTCGGCGCGCGGATCCACCCCCACTACGGCGTGTTCTCACCCGTCCGGGGCGAGTACGTCGACCCGGCCGGCCCGGAGCGCCGGCAGCCGGTCCGCGACGGCGGTGGCAAGCGCGCCGTCGTCGGCCAGGTCGGCCGCGCCGACGGCGCACAGCAGCGCGCGTACCGTCTGCGCGGGCGGCTCCCCGGGGCGCCAGCAGGCGGTGAGCGCGTCGGCCGCGGGGTCGGCGAGCGGGGGCGCGCCCGGCCGGGTGCCGTACGCCCAGGCGGCGAGGGCCAGTTCGAGGACCGGGGTGGCCCCGCCGCGTGCGCGCAGCTCGCGCAGGGCGGGCAGCCGGCGCTCCGTGATCTTCAGGGAGGCGTCGGAGCCGATCTGGCGCAGCAGGTGGCGCATGGCGGGGTTGCGGAACCGTACGACGAGGTCGCCGGCGTACGCGGCGGGGTCGGGACCGCCGCCGGGGAGGGCGGCGGCGACCTCCGCGCACAGGGCCCGGACGATCCGCTCGCCCCAGTCGGTCGCCATGGCGTCGGCGATCGTGCCGCATCCCGCGGCCAGGCCCAGGTGGGCGAGGGCCGAGTGGGAGCCGTTCAGCAGCCGCAACTTGGTGAGCTGGTACGGCGTGACGTCCGGGACGAACAGGGCGCCGTCCCGCTCCCAGGGCGGCCGGGGCGCGGCGAAGGTGTCCTGGAGCACCCACCGGCGGTAAGGCTCGCCGGCCACGGGCAGGGCGTCGTACACCTCGAGCGCGGCACTGGCGGCGGCCCGGTCGTCAGCCCTTCAGCCCGTTTGTTCCGGCGGGCGGGCGTCGGCGGCCGGGAGGGTGATCTCGAAGCGGCAGCCCGCCCCGGCGTTGTGCACCGAGGCGTGGCCCGCGTGGGCCTCGACGATGCCGCGCACGATCGCGAGCCCCAGTCCCGCGCCGGTGTCCCCGTGCCGCCGCTGCCCCGCGGCGGTCGTAAAGCTCGTTGCGGCCGTAGCCGTAGCCGTAGCCGTAGCCGTAGCCGTGGCCGTGGCCGTGGCCGTGGCCGTGGCCGTGGCCGTGGCCGTAGTCGCGGCTGTGGCTGTGGCCGTGGTCATGCGCCCGGGCGGTGGGGTGCGGGCCTGGCCGCCGCGCCAGCCGGTGTCGAACACGCGGGGCAGGTCCTGCTCCGGAATGCCGCCGCAGCCGTCCTCGACCGCCACCACCACCCGGTCGTCCCGGCGGTGCGCGCTCACCGCGACGGTCCCGTCGGCGGGCGTCGCCCGGATGGCGTTGACCAGGAGGTTGCCGAGCACCCGCGTGATGCCCTGGCCGTCCACCCGGACCGGGAGGGGCGCGACACCGCCGTCCAGCAGCCGCACCCCCCGCTCCTCGGCGAGTGGCCGGGCCGTGGTCAGGGCGTCGTCCACCAGGTCGTAGACCGACACCCGGGTCAGGGCCAGTTCCAGGGACCCGGCCTGGATGCGGGAGAGCTCGAAGAGGTCGTCGACCATGCCGGAGAGCCGCTCGACCTCGGTGCGGATACGGGCGTGGTAGCGGCCGGGATCCGGGGCGACGCCGTCCTCCAGGGACTCCGCCATCGCGCGCAGCCCGGCGAGCGGGGTGCGCAGATCGTGCGAGATCCAGGCGATCAGCTCGCGCCGCGAGGCGTCCAGCGCCCGCTCGCGGACCTGCGCCGCCTTCAGCCGCGCACCGGTCTCCTCCAGGGCGGCGGCGAGCGCGGCGAGTTCGGCGGTGGGAGGGTCCGCGGGGGCCGCGAAACCGGCGTCGCTGCCGACGGTGAGGGCCGCCGCCGCCAGTTCCCGGCTGCCGGCGGCGATCCGGCGGCCGAACAGCAGCGCAGCGGCGAGGGAGATCGTCCCCGACACGGCGACCACGATGAGCACCACGCGGAAGTCGTGTCCCGACAGAAACATCTCCAGCGCCACCGCGACCGTGCCCGCCGCCATGGCGACGACGGCGAGCGCGGCGACCGCGAACATGGACAGGACGACCGAGCGCCGCCGCAGCAAGGTGACGGCGGGAGCGGCGAGCAGCCCGGCGAGCAGGGCGCCCAGAGCCGCCAGGGCGACGATGACCAGCATGTCGATCACGGCCGGCGATCCCCGTCCCGGGCCCCGTCCCAGGCCCCGTCGAGGGCCTTGTCCCGGGCTCTGTCCCGGGCCCTGCCCTGAGGCGGGTCGAAGCGGTAACCGGCGCTCCACACGGTGCTGATGAGCACCGGTGCGGCCGGATCGTCCTCGACCTTCTCGCGCAGCCGCCGTACGTGCACGGTCACGGTGGAGGTGTCGCCGAACTCCCAGCCCCACACGTGCCGCAGCAGTTCCTCGCGGGAGAACACCCGGCCCGGGTGGCGCAGCAGGAAGACCAGCAGATCGAACTCGCGCCCGGTCAGGGCCAGCTCCCGGCCGCCGCGTTCGGCCCGCCGCGCGGCCGGATCGGCGAGCAGGTCACCCGCCCGCAGCACCGCCGAGGCGGCGGCGGGCGGCGGGGCCTCGGCGCGGCGCAGCACGGCGGCCACCCGCAGCACCAGTTCGCGTGGGCTGAACGGTTTCGTCAGGTAGTCGTCCGCGCCCACCTCCAGCCCGAGGATCCGGTCCGCCTCCTCACCGCGCGCGGTCAGCATCACCACCGGCACCGGCGGCCCGCCGCCCGCCCGCAGCCTGCGGCACACCTCCAGGCCGTCCAGGCCGGGCAGCATCAGGTCCAGGACGACCAGCCGCGGCCGTACGGCCGCCGCCCGTTCCAGGGCGGCGAGACCGTCGGCGGCGTGCTCCACCCGGTGGCCGGCGCGGGTGAGATAGCCGGTGACGACCTCGGCGACGGTCGGATCGTCCTCGACGACGAGGATCCGGCGGGCGGGGCCACCGGCGGGCTCGGGCAGAGCGTTCACCGGATCAGCCTGCCACGGGGGCGAGGCCGGCGGCGCCGAAGGAGACCGAGAACCGCTCGCACCAGATCACGGCGCTGCGGAACCCGGACAGATCCGTACCGGCCGGAACGGTGTAGTTCTGGTTGCCCATGTTGCCCTTGAGCTTCCCGAGTTCGACCGCTCCGTCCCCGAGCCCCGCCTTCACCGCACCGGCGTCCCGGGTCGAGAGGTAGACCCGTACGTCCGGCCCCTCGGAGGTCCTGAGGTCCTCCAGCCGCAGCACCTGGCCGCCGTCCGCGAGCCGGACCGTACGGGCGGTGCCGCGGGTGCCGTGCTCGTGGGTGACGAAGCTGCCCCGGGCGAGATCCTCCGGCCCCCCGCCCCGCGCCGGCCGCTCCCCGCCCTTCGTGCCGGCCCCGTCCGTCGCCGCCGGTCCGGCCGCGGGCTCGCCGGCGGGCCCGGAGACGGCCGGCAGGGCCTCGTTCACCGTGGTGTCGGTGAACGCCGTCCAGGGCTGGAAGAGGAAGAGCCCGACGCCGGCGGCGACCGCCGGCACCATGAGGACGGGTACGACGGTACGGCGGGACACACGGGACACCGAAGCCTCCTGGAAGGGACGAGCGGGCCGGCCGCGACCGGCCGGCCCTGCCATGTGCCCAGCCAACACGCGCCGGCACCGGCCGGATACCGGTGCGCCCACTCCGTAAGACACCGGTAATCCGCTCACCGGTAATCCGCTGATCCGCTCACCGGTCATCACGCACCGGTAAGCACGCACCGGTAATCCGCTCGCGCGAGGACAGGACCGCGCCCTACCCTGCGCGCCATGACGAAAGCACCCGTTCTCACCCCTCGCGCGGACGACTTCCCGCGCTGGTACCAAGAGCTGATCACCAAGGCCGAACTGGCCGACAACGGCCCGGTGCGCGGCACCATGGTGATCCGGCCGTACGGGTACGGGCTGTGGGAGCGGATGCAGCAGGAGATGGACACCCGCATCAAGGCGGTGGGCGCCTCCAACGCCTACTTCCCGCTGTTCATCCCGCAGTCGTACCTCACGCGGGAGGCCGAGCACGTCGAGGGCTTCGCCCCCGAGCTCGCGGTCGTCACGCACGGCGGCGGCAAGGAACTGGAGGAACCGGTCGTCGTCCGCCCCACCTCCGAGACGATCGTCAACGAGTACTTCTCCAAGTGGGTGCAGAGCTACCGCGACCTGCCCCTCCTCATCAACCAGTGGGCCAACGTGGTCCGCTGGGAGCTGCGCCCGCGCGTGTTCCTCCGTACGACGGAATTCCTGTGGCAGGAGGGCCACACCGCTCACGCCACCTACGAGGAGGCCCGGGACTACGCGGCGCACATCCACCGGGACGTGTACGCCGACTTCATGGAGAACGTCCTCGCCATGGACGTCGTACCGGGCCGCAAGACCGCCAGGGAACGGTTCGCCGGTGCGGTCAACACCCTCACGCTGGAGGGGATGATGGGCGACGGCAAGGCCCTGCAGCTGGGAACCAGCCACGAGCTCGGCCAGAACTTCGCCCGGGCCTTCGGCACGCGGTACTCGACGAAGGACGGCCGGCAGGAATACGTCTGGCAGACCTCCTGGGGCTCCACCACACGCATGGTCGGCGCCCTGGTGATGATGCACGGAGACGACGACGGGCTCCGCGTCCCGCCCCGCCTCGCTCCGGTCCAGGCGGTGGTCGTCGCCGTCAAGGGCGACGAGGCGGTCCTGGCCGCGGTGCGGGAGACCGGTGAGCGGCTGCGGGCGACCGGGGTGCGCGTCCACGTCGACGACCGCACCGACGTACCGTTCGGGCGCCGCGCGGTCGACTGGGAACTCAAAGGCGTGCCCGTACGCGTCGAGGTCGGGCCGCGCGACCTGGAGAACGGCGCCGCCGTACTGGTCCGCCGCATCGCCGGCACCAAGGAGCAGGTGGCGATCGAGGCGCTGCCCGCGCTCCTGCCCACGGCGCTGGAGGACGACCAGGCGCTGCTGCTGGCACAGTCCCGCCGGCGCCGCGAGGACCGTACCGCCGAGGTGACCACCGTCGAGGAGGCTGTGGAGGCCGCGGCCACCGGCTGGGCGCGCATCCCCTGGGAGACGCTGGGCCCGCGGGGCGAGGAGCGACTCGCCGAGCAGGGGGTGACGGTGCGGTGCCTGGTCGCCGCGGACGGCTCGGTTCCCGGCAGCGACGACCAGCCGGGCAACGTCGCCGTCGTGGCGCGCGCCTATTGACATGCTCTGACACGCGCTGACCCGCCCTGATACGACTGTCGGCATATGAAGGGCCCGGCGCCCGGCCACCGGCGCCGGGGCCAGCACCGGGGCGTCGGAGGGGGGGGGCCCGGGGGGTAGGGGGCGCTGCGCGTGGGCGGCCGCCCGCCCGACCAACGCAT
>NZ_JBEXTV010000055.1:0-56685 GCF_040628835.1 Streptomyces sp. NPDC006134
GTTGCGTGGGGGGTCCTCTGGGTGTGCGGGCCGGCCCGCCGCCCGGCCCGCCCCCCCCCCCCCCCCCGGGCCGGCGGGGGGGGGGGGGGGCGCCCCCCCCCCCCCCCCCCACGGTCCGTGACGCCCTCAGGTACCGCCGCATCAGCCCTGTGACCTGCCACTATTTACGGCGCAGTACCTGCGCGGTACCGTAGGGGCATGCCAGCTCTGAACGTGGAGTTCAGCGACCGCGAACTGGAGGATCTGCGGCAGATCGCCAAGGAGCGCGGTACGTCGATGAAGGCCCTCGTGCGCGAGGCCGCCGCCGCCGACATCGCGCGGCACCGGGCGCTGCAGGAGGGAGCGGAGGCGTTCCGCCGGTTCTTCACCGCCCACGCCGAGGAGTTCGCCGCCGCCTTCCCCGACGACGAACCGCCCGCCAAGGGCGAGGGCCGGGCCGCCTGATCCATGGCGCCCGTCCTCCACATCGACGTGCCCTGGCTGCTCCAGCGCCACGAAGAGGTCCTGCCGGACCAGCCCGTGATCAACGACTTCTCCGCGCTGGTCGCCGCCGTCGCCCGGCACCGCGTCGACCCGCCCCGCCTCGGCGTCGACTCCGACCCGGCCTGGCGGGCCGCCGCCCTGCTGCACACCCTCGCCGTGCTCAAGCCCCTGCCGTCGGCCAACGCCCGGTTCGCCTGCGCGACGGCCGTGGCGTACATGTTCGTCAGCGGCGTCGGCATCGACCCGCCCTACGGCGCCCTCGTCGACCTCGCCCGCGACCTGATGTCCGGCACGGCCGACGTCTACGGGGCCGCCGACCGGCTGCGGTCCTGGCAGATCTGAGGGGACGGAGGCACGGGGCCCGTACCGGTTCCGGTCCGGCGGACGCCGCGGGTCGCCCGGAGAACCGTCAGCGAGTGGCGATGAGGCCGTCCACGAGGGCCCGGAGGCCGTCCAGGTAGGTGTCCTCGGCGGTCAGCGCGGCCCAGCGGTCCGCGACCTGTGCCAAGCGGGGAAGCGACTCGGGGTCGAGCTCGGCGAACACCTGTTCCCGGTATGTCGTACGGCCGTCCTCCGCGCGCCGCCGGGCCGCCGCCGCCCGGGCCACCATCTCTCCGGCGGTGTAATACCAGATCGCGCGGTACCCGTGCACGGCCCGCTCCGGGGGCAGGCCGCACTCGGTCAGGCCGTCGACGATCTGCTCGACGAACCACAGTGCGGACACGGACATCAGGTCGTCGGCGGCCAGCACCTCCACGATCCAGGGGCAGCCGGCGAGCGCCTCGTGGATCGCGGCGGCGCAGACGACGACCCGTTCGCGCGGGTCGGCGGGCAGGTCGGGCCGGCGCAGCGCCCGTGCGGCGTAGTCGTCCATCAGCAGGACGAGCAACTCTTCCTTGTTGCGCACGTGGTGGTAGAGCGCCATCGGCGTAGTGCCGACCTCCGTGGCGAGCCGCCGCATCGTCAGCCGGTCCACGCCTTCCTCGGTCACGATCCGGCGGGCGGTCGCGACGACCCGTTCGAGGGAGATGCGGGGAGGTCGGCCCAGGGTTCTGCGGGGTGCGGACGGCTGCGGCATGCCCCTCATCATCCCCCAAGGTCGACAGAGGCGGTTCCCGGCGCTACTTTTCTTACATGTATAAAAATTTAGCGGGGCGTTCTGGCGTGGTGCTGGCGGCAGCGGCCGTCGCCCAGTTCCTCTTCGCCCTGGACATGTCGGTCGTCAACGTCGCTCTGCCCGCCGTCCGTGTCGCGCTGGGATTCGCGCCGCTCGGCCTGTCGTGGGTCGTGCACGCCTACGCGCTCACGTTCGGCGGGTTCCTGCTGCTGGGCGGCCGCGCCTGCGACCTGTACGGCCGGCGCCGCATGATCGTGCTGGGGCTCGCCGTCTTCGGACTGTGCTCACTGGCGGGCGGTCTCGCCCAGGCACCCTGGCAACTGATCGCGGCCCGGGCCGGACAGGGCCTGGGTGCCGCCGCGGCTGCCCCGGCCGCGCTGTCGCTGCTCACCACCACCTTCGGCGAAGGACCCCGGCGGGTGCGCGCGCTCGGCGTGTGGAGCGCGGTGAACGTCGCGGGCGGAGCGCTGGGTGTCCTGGCGGGCGGGCTGCTGACCGAGTACGCGGGCTGGCGCTGGGTGATGCTGGTCAATCTGCCCCTCGTGGCGGCCGCTCTCGCGCTGGTGGCCGCGGGCGTGCCCGCCGGGGACCGGCTCGCCGGGCGTGAGCGGCTGGACGCGCCGGGCGCCGTCCTGGCGACCGGCGGAATCGGGCTGCTGGTGTTCGGTGTCGTCCGTACCGGCACCCACGGCTGGGAATCCGCGGCCACGTGGGGGACCCTTGCCGCCGCAGTCGTGCTGCTGGCCGCCTTCGTCCTCGTCGAGTCGAGGACCGCCGCGCCGCTGCTCCGGCTCGGCCTGCTGCGCAGCCGCTGGGTGGCCGGCGCGAACGCCCTGGTGTTCCTGGCCGCGGCCGGGCAGTTCGCCGCCTTCTACTTCGTGTCCCTGTACATGCAGCAGGTCCTGGGCATGAGCGCCGCGGCGGCCGGTGCGGCCTTCCTGCCCTTCTCCACGAGCGCGGTCGCGGGTACCGCCGCCGCGACCCGCCTCGCCACGGTCCGCGGTCCCCGCGCCGCCCTCGTCCCCGGTGCCCTGCTGGCCACCGCGGGGCTGGCCTGGTTCGCCTTCATCAGCCCCGACGGCGGCTTCCTCACCGACGTGCTCGGCCCGTCCGCCGTCACCGGCGCCGGGCTCGGCCTGGTCCTGGGCCCGGTCGCCGCCGCCGCGACCACCGGCGTCGTCCCGGGTGAGGCCGGCATGGCCTCGGGCCTCCTCAACAGCTCCCGCCAGCTGGGCGGCTGCGTCGGCCTGGCCGTGCTGGCCACCGTCTCCGCGCACCGCACTGGTACGGCCGCCGATGCTGCGTCCCTCGGCGACGGCTACGCGCTGGGCCTCGCCGTCACCGCCTGTCTCTTCCTGCTCGCGGCCGTCGTGGCGATCTGCGTACTGCCGCGCCACCGGGCCGTCACCGCCGTCTCGCACCCTCTCACCTCGACCGGGAACCGACTGGAAGGCACACCCTCATGACACCCACCGTCATCGACCTGTTCGCCTCGGCCCTGCACTTCTGCCCCGACGGTGACGTCCGAGCCGTCGAGCGCCAGACGACGAGCAGCGCGCCGGGCACCTGGCAGATCGGGACCTTCCATGTGGAGACCGGCGCCGACGTCCACGCCGACCACTGGGAGATGCACCCGCGGGCCGATGAGGCGGTGTGCTGTCTGACCGGCGGCGTGCGCCTTTATTTCCGCCCGACGGACGCCGGCGGGGCCGAGGAGATGGTGCGGCTGCCGGCGGGCACCGCGGTGATCGTCCCCCGTGGCCGCTGGCACCGCCTGGAACCGGACGGTCCCAGCGACTTGGTGTCGGTCACCCTGCGCGAGGACACCCGTCTCGAAAAGCGCGACGGCGCCCGCTGACCGGGAGGTGACCCGGCGGGACTGCCGCCGGGTCACCACGAGCCGCGCCGGTGCGCGCAGGGGCCCTGCCCTGAACTGAGCCGTCACGCCGCTTGGTGCCTTGTTAGCCTGTGGCCGGTGGAAAGGGGACTGGACGCAGATGACTGGCTGGCAGACACGCGGACGTCTTATGACGCCGTCGCTGCAAGTTACGCAGAGCTGACACGTCACCTCTTGGACGAAACACCCGAAGAGCGCGCGGCCTTGGCCCTGTTCGCCGACCTGGTGTGTGCCCAGGGCGGCGGGCTGGTCGCGGACGTGGGGTGCGGGACGGGCAGGATCACAGGTCACCTGCGGAAGCTGGGCCTGGACGCGTTCGGCATCGATCTGTCACCTGGAATGATCGATGTGGCCCGTCGTGACCACCCCGGTGTGCGGTTCGATCTCGGTTCCATGACGGACCTCGCCTTGGCCGATGCCTCGGTGACTGGGCTGGTCGCTTGGTATTCATTGATCCACATTCCTGATGGTGAGATCAGCTCGGTTCTCGCGCATTTCCGTCGAGTGCTTCGGCCCGGCGGGCCGTTGCTGCTCGGATTCCATGTCGGCAATGAGTCGCAGTTGAAAACCGAGGGCTATGGCGGGCATCCGATGAAGGTCCATGTCCATCGCCGGCAGCATGACCAAACGATTGCGTGGCTTGACGAAGCCGGCTTCACCGTCGAGACGCACAAGACTCTCGTCTCTGCCGAGAGCAAGCTGGGAGGGATCATCCTCGCGCGTCGTCAGCCTTGAGGGGCTCCGCCGGTGAGCTGCCCCGAGTTTTGCATAGTCCGTGAGGCGTCACATCGTCATACGCTCCATGGGCAAGAGGCCGAGCGCCTGCAAAGGCGCCGACAGCACGGCATCCGCTTTTTCTGTCCGGTCGTACATGTGCCCCCATGCCGCTGCGGCACCGTGACTTCCCGTTGCCGCGGCGGTGCGCAGATCCAGTGGTGAGTCACCGAGACAGGCCATGTCCACGGGATCGACGCCGAGTTGCTCCGCGGTCGGCAGAAGCCCGTCCGGCGCCGGCTTCGGACGGGACACCAGGTCGTAGCCGATGAGCACGTCGGCACGCAGGCTTGCAGACCTCAGCAGTGCCCCAGCCGCGCGGGAACTGTTCCCGGTGAACACCGCCACAGCCCGACCCCGGGTTTGCAGGGCAGCGAAGACGTCAGCGACCCCGGAATGTGGGTCCACTTCGGCATCCTTGAGTTCCTGGTAGTACACCTCGGTCTCCGAGCGTGCCGGACGCCGACCGGTCAAGTGCTCCGAAATGACTCCCGGCGTGCCGCGCCAGTACGCGCCGACGGCATCGTTCGCATGGATGGCGGGACTGCCCAGTGCACGCACCGCAGGAACAAACGCCACAGGAAGGCCGTGTGCCGGGCGACCGTGCCGCCGGGGAGTTTTCCGTCAGGCGGTGCCCTCCACGAGATCGGCGGGGCTCAGCGTCGACGGGGCGGCGTGACCGGACAGGGCGAGGGTGAGGTCGAACTCGGCGAGCAGGCAGCGGATGACGTGCTCGACGCCGGCCTGGCCGTCGAGGCCGAGCCCGTAGGCGTAGGGCCGTCCCACCAGGACCGCCCGCGCGCCCAGGGCGAGCGCCTTGAAGACGTCGTCGCCGGTGCGCACCCCGCTGTCGAACAGGACCGTGAGCCGGTCGCCGGCCGCTTCCACCACCCCGGGCAGCGCGTCGGCCGCCCCGACCGCGCCGGCCACCTGGCGGCCCCCGTGGTTGGACACCACCACGCCGTCCATCCCGGCGTCGGCCGCCAGCCGGGCGTCGTCCGGGTGCAGGACGCCCTTCAGTACGATCGGGCCGTCCCAGTTCTCCCGCAGGAACGCCAGGTCCGGCCAGGTCTTGCCGGGATCGGCGAACATGCCGACGAAGTGCATGACGGCCGCGTTCGGGTCCTCGTGCACCGGCTTGGCGAGGCCCGCCCGGAACGCGGGGTCGGAGAAGTAGTTGGCGGTGCCGACCCCGCGCAGGAACGGCAGGTACGCCTGGTCCAGGTCGCGGGGGCGCCAGGACAGCAGCGGCGTGTCCAGGGTGACGAACAGGGCCGTGTATCCGGCCGCCTTCGCCCGGCCGAGGAAACTGCGGGCCACCTCGCGGTCCTTGGGCCAGTACAGCTGGAACCAGCGCTCCGCGTCCCCCATCGCCTCGGCGACCTGCTCCATGGGCGTGCTGGACGCCGAGGACAGGATGTACGGCACGCCCTGCGCGGCGGCGGCACGGGCGGCGGCCGGTTCGGCGTCCGGATGCATGATCGACAACACGCCGACCGGCGCCAGCGCCAGCGGGGCGGGCAGAGAGCGGCCCAGCACCTCGACCGACAGGTCCCGCTCGCGCACGTCCCGCAGCATCCGCGGCACGATGCGGCGCCGGTCCAGCGCCGCCCGGTTGGCGCGCGCGGTGCTGCCGTCGCCCGCGTTGCCCGCCACGTATCCGACGGGGCCGGGGCCCAGGCGCTGCTCGGTGAGCGCCTCCAGCCGGGTCAGGTCGGTGGGCAGCCGGGGCACGGTGCCCGTCATGCCGTTCAGGTAGATCTCGTACTGGAAATCCGCCCAGTGCTTCGCCATCCCCGCTCCCGCCTCTCGTCGTCGCGCTCGCGTCGCCCAGACGATACTCGCGAGCAGACCGAGGCGGGTGCGGCACGCGGGCCGGCGTTCAGCCCGCGCGCACGCCCGGCGCCCCGGCGGACTCCACGCCCTCTCGGGCCCGTGGACCGCCCGGGGTCCGGGGAACGGCCGCGGCAGGGCGGGGAAGGGCACGGCCGCCCGGGCGCGGGGCCGCTCGCGTGACCGGACGGCGGTTCGCGCGGCATGTTTCCGGCCTATTGCGGAGCGCGGGGATCACGCCATCCGGCCGGTTCGAGCGATCAAGAACCGCTCGAAATCGGCACGAGAACGTTCGAGCTCGGTGACATCACGCCACTGATTCAATACGCAAGGTTACCTAAACGTGCAGGGTCGATGTGAGTTCCGGCGGCGGACTCGGCAGACTCGCGCTCGCCGTTCCGGCACCCGACCGGGCCGGACCGGCGACCCGTCGAATCGAGCGGAAGGATGCACACGATGCGGAACACCGCGCACCGGGCGACGACCCTCGGCCACACGGCCGCCACCGTCTTCGGGCCCCTGACCGGGGCCGCCCTCGCCGCCCCGGGCCACACCCCCGCCTCGCTCCACGCCCCCTCGGCCCCGGTGCTCACCGTCGGCCGCGGCGAGAGCGCGGCCACCGCCACCCCTCTTCGCGCGGTCACCCTGACCTGCGCCCCGCGGCCCTCCGGCACCCACCCGGTACCCGGCCCGGCCTGCGCCGGACTGCGCGCCGCCGACGGGAACCCGGACGCCCTGACGGCCGGTGACGATGTGCTGCGCACCAAGGAGTACGCCCCCGCCGTCGTCGCTGTCGTCACCGTCGACGGGGTCTGGCAGGGCCGGCGCGTCTCCTCCGAGCGCACCTTCGCCGACGAATGCGTGCAGCACGCCCACGGCGCGGGCGTCTTCGCGTTCTGAGGACCGGCACCGCGCGGTGTCCGTGCCGTGTCAGGGACCCGTTGCTGGGGAGTGCGGGTCCGGACACGGGCCGGCGCGGTGCCCCACCGGGGGCGGCGGACGGAGTGGGGCCGTCCGCCGCCCCCGGGATCACGTGTCAGTCCTGCCGGGGCCGCTCGCCGGGGGCGGGACCCTCACCGGCCCGGGACCGGGCGCGGTGGCTGGTGTCGCACCAGGGGTAGCGGCGGCTGCGGCGGCAGGTGCACAGGGCGACCCGGAAACGGTCGGAGGACACCGTCGTACCGTCCTCCAGCTCCACTTCCACCGGGCCCTCCACCAGCAGGGGGCCCCGGCGCTGGACGGTGATCCGGCGGGGGGCGTCAGACGGGGAGTTCGGCACGGACGACCACCAGCTCTTCCTTGTTGTCCGCCGCGGACAGCAGCCCCCGCTGCCGCAGCCAGCGTTCCCGGCCCCGCAGCACGGGGCCGAACGAGATCCGCTGCCGCCGGACCACCGCCGCCTTCAGACCGGCCTCGCGCAGATGCCCGACGGTCCGGCCGGGATCGCTGAGCGCGGACTGCACGATCAGCAGCACCCCGCCGGGGCGCAGCAGGGCGGGCCCCTCCCGGCAGATGCGGTCCAGGACGAGGCGGCCGTCGTGCCCCGCGTCCCAGGCCCGGGCCGCGCCGCGCGGCCGGGTACCGCCGCCCGGCGCCGGCACGTACGGCGGATTGGCCAGGACCAGGTCGAACGACTCGCCGCGGACCGGTTCGAAGAGGTTGCCGCGCCGCACCCGGACCGGCAGCCCGGCCAGTACGGCGTTCAGACGGGCGGCGCACACCGCCCGCCGGGACACGTCCACGGCGGTCACCCGGCCGCCTCGCCGCGCGGCCCGGAGCGCCAGCGCGCCGGAGCCGGTTCCCACGTCGAGGACGTCCGCCCCCGCGGGGAGCGGCTCGTCGGACAGCGCCCCGGCCAGCAGCTCCGTGTCCTCCTGAGGGGCGTACACGCCCGGTAGCACCAAGGGATTCACACGCCTCGGGTACCCCGGGGATCAAGAAGTATGGGCCGCCGGCACCTCGGCGGGCAGGGGCGTGCGCAGGGACGACCGGCCCGCCCGCCAGTCCGCCAGCAGGCGCGCGGCGAGGCGGTCCTCCACCACGGTGGTGGCGTCGATCCCGAAGACCACGTCCGGGGCCAGGTGCGGCTCCTCCTCCAGCAGACCGCCGATCACCTCGTGGCGCACCACCTGCTCGTGGACCGCGTCGGCCTCGACGTGCTCGTCGTAGAAGTGCTCGGCGGCGGGCCCGGCGCCGGTGCGGCGCATCGCCTCGGCGAGCCGCCGGGAGCCGGGGGAGGAGGTGATCTCGACCGAGGCGAAGTGGCCCACGAGGGCGCCCCGCAGGCGGCGGTGCAGGCCGAAGAGGGACATGAGGTTCACCGTGGCGAGGGCCTCCGCGGACGCCGCGTCCAGGTAGCGCCCGTACGTGGTGTCCAGGCCCAGGTCCGTCATCAGACCGGCGAACAGGCGGGCGTGGACGCGGTCGGCCCGGCCGCCGCCGTACTCGTCGAACTCCACCGCCGCCATCCCCGCCTTGGCCCGGCCGCGCAGCCGGGGCAGCACCCAGGCGTGCGGGTCCGCCTCCTTCAGGTGGTACAGGGAGCGCTGGGCCGCGTACTCGCGCAGCTGCCACAACTCGCCCTCGTCGCGCAGGAAGTGGGTGACGCCCGTGCCGTCGGCCGGTTCGACGAGGAGGCCGGCGACCGCGTCCTCGACGTCCGCGTGCGCCCGGGTGCCGGCGCGCAGCGCGGACAGGAAGCGGTGCTCCAGCGCGGCGCGGGTGCGCAGCAGGCCGGGGTCCCACTCGTGGTCCGCGGGCACGCCGGCGAAACCGCGGTAGTGCAGTTCGTAGCACACGTACAGGGCGAGCTGGAGGTCGTCGCCGTACGGGGACGCGGCGGCGGCGGTCTCGGGGCGGGGCAGCGGGCCCGCGCCCAGCAGGTACTCGGTGACGGCGGCGGAGAGCGGTCCGCGGGCCGTCGGCAGCAGGGGTCCCTCGCGGTCGTGGTCCAGATCCATGGCCTGCGGGTACCCGGGCGTGGCGGCAGACCACCCCCCTCCCGGACACGCGCGGGCGGCGGCAGCCGCAGGAGCCGCCGCCGCCCGCACCGGGGCCTCGCGGCGGTCAGTCGCCGCGGGCCTGTTCCTGAGCCTGGGTGCTGGGCGTGATGGCATCCCCGGCCTCGCCCCGGTGCCGCCGTTCCTCCTCGGACTCCGGCGAGCGCGTCTCGGCGTCCTCCACCTCGCGCAGCACCTCCTCCAGCGCCGTCCGGGGCTCCTTGTGGCCGTGGTCGCCGTCGTGGGACACGGGTGTCTCCTTCCGTCGTTCTCCGACGTTTTCCGTCGTTCCTGCTGTGTCGTCACCTCTCCGGGCGCGGCCGGCGGACCGGGACTCAGCCGGTCGTGGCCGCGATGCGCAGGGGCACCGGGTCCGGGGGAGGGGCCTCGTCGCTGCGCCGGGTGATCTCCGCCCACCAGGACGGGCCGTCCTCGATGTGGCGCAGCAGGACGCCCTCCCGGATCGCCCACGGGCAGATCGTCACCGTGCGCAGCCCCGTCAGCTTCATCGCCGTGTGCCCGACCACCGCGCCCGCCAGGCTCTGCGCGGCCCGGGGCGCGGAGATGCCGGGCAGCCGGGCCCGCTCGGCGGCGGGCAGGGCGGCCAGCCGGTCGATCGCCCGCCGCAGGTCCGCGCAGTGCAGCTCACGCTCCACGAACGGCCCGTGCCGTCCGGGCGCGGCCCCGCACAGCCGCCCCAGCTGCTGGAAGGTGCGCGAGGTCATCACCGCGGTGCGCGGGCCCTCCCAGCGGATCCGGGCCGCCACGTCCCGCAGCTGATGGCGCACCGCGCGGCGCAGCGCCCGCACCAGCTGGGGCGGCGGCGGGTCGAAGCCCTCGAAGAACTCGTGGGTGAGCCGGGCCGCGCCGAGCGGCAGCGAGGCCACGAAGTCCGGCAGCCGGCCCCGGCCGAAGGCCACCTCCAGCGAGCCGCCGCCGATGTCGAGCAGGGCGAGCGGGCCCGCCCGCCAGCCCATCCAGCGCCGGGCTCCGAGGAACGTCAGCTCCGCCTCCACCTCGCCCGGCAGCGTGCACAGGGCGACCCCGGTGCGGGAGCGGACGGTGCGCAGCACCTCCTGCCGGTTCGGGGCGGCCCGTACCACGGCGGTCGCGAAGGCCAGCGGACCGGCCGCGCCCCAGCGGGCCGCGGTCCCGCTCGCCTCCGCGACCGCGTCGGCCAGCCGCTCGACCGCCTCCTCGGGGACCGGATCCCCCGGTCTGACCTGCTCCGACAACCGCAGCCGCCACTTGGCGGTGTGCACCGGCAGCGGCACCCCGCCCTCCGCGTCCGCCACCACCAGCCGGACCGCGTTCGATCCGACGTCCACCACGCTGATTCGCATGCTCCGGCAGGTACCCACTCCGCGGGCGGATCAACGGAACCAGGGCGGGGACGGCCGGCATCCACCGCCACCGTGGCGCATGCCGGCCGCCTGTGCCCCGTCAGGCCATCTGCCGCCGCACCAGCTCGTGCAGCCGGCCGCCCGTGTCGGCCAGCAGCTGCGCGGGCGGTCCCTGCTGGGCGACCTTGCCGTCCTCCATCACGATCACGCGGTCGGCGTCCAGCACGGTCGACAGGCGGTGCGCGATGACGATGCGGGTCGCGTTGAGCGCCTTCGTCGACTCGATCACCCTGCGCTGCGTCTCGTTGTCCAGGGCGCTGGTCGCCTCGTCGAAGAAGAGGATGCGCGGCCGGCGGATCAGCGCCTGGGCGATCATCAGCCGCTGCCGCTGGCCGCCGGAGACCGCCCCGCTGCCCGAGACGATGGTGTGCAGCCCCATCGGCATCCGCCGGATGTCCTCGGCGAGCCCCGCCATCTCGGCCGCCGCCATCACCTCCTCCGGCGTGTACGGCTCCGTGCCGCAGATGACGTCCATGATCGAGCCGGTGAACGGCTGCGCGTGCTGGAGCACCACCCCGCACTGGCGGCGCACCGCGGACTGGTCCAGGGCGGCCAGGTCCTGGCCGTCGTACAGCACGCTGCCCGACAGCGGACGGTCGAAGCCGATCAGCAGCCTCAGCAGGGTCGACTTCCCGCAGCCGCTCGGGCCGACGATCGCCACGAACTCGCCCGGCCGCACCTCGAACGACACGTCGTCCAGGATCAGCGGCCCGTCGGCGGTGTAGCGGAACGACAGCCGCCGCGCCTCGACCGCCCCGGACAGCGGACCCGGCCGGGTGCTGGCCGTGCGCACCTCCGGCGCCGCCTCCAGCACCGGCTTGATCTCCTCGAACAGCGGCAGCGCCGCCACCGCCGAGACGAACGCGCCGGTCAGCTGGGTGACCGAGGTCAGCAGCATCGTCACCGAGGTGGAGAAGGTGAGGAACGCCGCCGCCGACATCGAGCCGCGCGCCGGGCCTGCCAGCAGCATGAACATCACCAGGGTGCACAGCGGCAGGTAGACCGCGCCCAGCACGGCGTTGAGGTTCTTGACGCGGCCGGCCTTCTGCTGGAGCTCACGGCTGCGCGCGAAGCGCTCCGCCCAGGCGGCGTACGCGTAGTTCTCGGCCGCCGCCACCCGCAGCTTGGGCAGGCCGCGCAGCGTCTGGAACGCCTGGTTGTTCAGCTTGTTGGTGAGCACCACCAGCCGCCGCTGCCAGCGCACCTGCCACAGCCCGAGCCCCAGGAACACCGCGGCGACCACGACGAGCATGGCGATCGCCGCCAGCGCCATCGGCACGCTGTACCACAGCAGCAGCCCCAGGTTCACCGCGCCGACGGTCACCGACTGGGCCACCGTCGGGCCGACCCCGGCCAGCAGCCGGCGGATCGCGCTGACGCCCATGGCCGCGCTCGCCAGTTCGCCGGTGGAGCGCTCGGTGAAGAACGTCGTCGGCAGCCGCAGCAGCCGGTCCCACACCGCGGGCTGGAGGGTCGCCTCGATACGGCCCTCCAGCCGCAGGATGGTGAGGTTCTGCAGCAGCATGAAGGCCGCCGCCACGACCCCGCCGATCATCACCGCCAGACAGACCTCGGCGATCAGGCCGGTCTGGGCGCGCGGCACGAACTCGCCGAGCACCTTGCCGGTCGCCAGCGGCACCAGCGCTCCGACCGCCACCGTCACCAACCCGCTGACCAGCAGGTTCAGCAGGTCTGCGCGGGTGCCCCACAGACAGAACCGCAGCAGCCGCAGCGGGCTGAGCCGGCGGTCGGGCAGCGGCCGGTAGAACATCACCGCGCGCGGCTCGAACTCGTCGGCGGTCGCCTTGTCGACGGCCGTCTCCCGTCCGGAGCCCGGCTGCACGGCCACGTATCCGCCGCGCCGCCACAGCAGCGCCACCGGCGCCCCCGACAGCGCCCGCCGGCCCACCAGCGGCCCGACGTTCTCCCGCCACCAGCGGCCCTGGAGGCGCACGGCACGGGTGCGTACCCGGGAGGCGAGGGCGACCCGCTCCACCGGGTCCAGCCGGTCGCTCTCGGTGCCGCTGTGCGCCGGCTCGGCGAGCGTGATGCCCGCGGCCCGGGCGACCAGCTTGCAGGCCGCGTACGTGGCGTCCGCGTCGGCGGACGTCGTCTGCCGCCGGGACCGGGTGCCGATCGAGGCCAGCAGCGTCCGGTCGGCCCGGGCGCGCACCTCCTCGCCGGCCTTGATGCCCTCGGCGGTGCGGGTCTCGTGGGTGCGCTCCAGCTGCTCGATCCAGCGGTCCAGCGTGGTCAGCAGCCGGTACTGCTGGTCGACCATGCTCCGCCACAGGGCCGGGTCCATCAGCAGGTCGGCCGCGGCCTCGGCGCCGTACAGCTCGCCGTACTGCACACTGCCCGGCGGGACCTGCATCCAGAACACGTCGTCGTCCGTGGGCGCGGCGGCCCGCTCGCCGGCCGTCGGCGCCTGGAAGAGGATGGACAGGCTGCGGCCGACGCCCAGGGCGAGGGCGTACTCCAGCGGGCTCGTCGCCGGCGGGACGTACTGCGGGTTGCCGTACTCGTCGTACGACCAGGTCTGCGTGGTCGCCGGCTGGTACAGCTCGCGCAGGTTGATGCGGTGCATCACGCAGTCCCGCAGCGGGCGGGCCACCAGCGTGTGCTCCGGCCCGGTCACCGGGCCCAGCAGCAGCGAGCCCGCCTCCAGACGGCCGAGGTGGTGCCAGTGGCCCTGCTGCGCGGCGTCCACCGCGAACAGGTCGACGGCGCCCGCCGCGACCAGCCACAGCACCTGCGGCCCCTCCAGGTCCAGCCGGCTGAAACCGGCGCAGTCCAGCCGCGTGCCCAGCCGGCCGAGCGCATTGAGGACCAGGTCGCCCTCGTGCACGAGGCCGCCTTCGTGGACGGACGTCATCTCACCGCTCCCTGACCAGTGCCGCGTACGCGCCGCCGCGCGCCACCAGCTCCTCGTGCCGCCCGCGCTCCACGACCGTGCCGTGCTGGAGCACGACGATCTCGTCGCTGTCCCGCACGGTGCTGAGCCGGTGCGCGATCACCACGCAGGCGCAGCCGCGCTTGCGCAGGTTGTCCATGACCACCTGTTCGGTCTCGGCGTCCAGCGCGCTCGTCACCTCGTCCAGGACGAGGATGCTGGGGCGGCGCACCAGCGCCCGCGCGATCTCCAGCCGCTGGCGCTGCCCGCCGGAGAAGTTGCGGCCGTCCTGCTCGACCCGGCTGTGGATGCCGCCGGGGCGGCGCATGACCACGTCGTACAGCGCCGCGTCGCGCAGCGCCTCCACCACCGCGTCGTCGGGGATCGACGGGTCCCACAGCGCCACGTTGTCGCGGACGGTGCCCTCGAAGAGGAACACGTCCTGGTCGACGAAGGAGACGGAGGCGGCCAGTGCCCCGCGCGGGATGTCCTCGATGCGCCGCCCGTCGATGCGGATGACGCCCTCCCACGGCGTGTACAGGCCCGAGATCAGCCGGGACACCGTGGACTTGCCGCTGCCCGAGCCGCCGACCAGCGCCACCTGCCGCCCCGGTCCGACGGTCAGGTCGAAGCCGCTGAGCAGCGGCTTGTCCAGGGGGTTGTAGCCGAAGGTGATGTTCTCCAGCTCGACGTGGCCCTGGAGGCGGCGCGTGTCCTCGCCGCCGCCGGGCCGGCCGTAGAGCGGGTCGGCCCGGAAGTTCTCCACGTCCTTCAGGCGGGCCACGTCGGCGGCGAAGTCCTGGATGCGGCCGGCGACGCCGTTCAGGCGGGTCAGCGGGGCGGTGAAGCGGGCCACCAGCGCCTGGAAGGCGACCAGCAGGCCGACCGACATGTGGCCCTCCACCGCCCGCAGGCCGCCGATCCACAGGATCAGCGCGCTGTTGAACGTGGCCAGCGTCGGCGCCACCACGCCCAGCCAGGCGCTCGGCACCCCGAGCCGCTGCTGCTCCTCCAGGGTGGTGGCGTGCTGCCCCGCCCACTTGCGGAAGTAGCCGTCCTCACCGCCGGTCGCCTTCATCGTCTCGATGAGCTGAAGGCCGGTGTAGGCGGTGTTGGTGAGCCGGGCGGTGTCCGCCCGCAGCTTCGCGGTGCGCGTCGCGCGCAGCCGGATCACGACCCGCATCGCCACGATGTTCAGCAGCGCCACGCCGATGCCGACGAACGTCAGCTGGGGGTCGTACGTGTACATCAGCAGCGCGTACAGGACGACGACCACCGCGTCCACGCCCGCCGCCGCCAGGTCGCGGGCCAGGGTCTCGGCCACCGCGTCGTTGGACTGCAGGCGCTGTACCAGGTCGGCCGGGCTGCGCTGGGAGAAGAACGTCACCGGCAGCCGCAGCAGGTGGCGCAGGAAGCGGGCGCTGGACAGGGTGGAGGAGATGAGCCGGCCGCGCAGCAGGTTGGCCTGCTGGAGCCAGGTCAGCACGACGGTGAGCAGCACGCACGCCGCCATCGACGTGAACAGCACGCCCAGCAGCGAGGTCTGCCGGCCGATCAGGAACTCGTCGATGTAGGTGCGGCTGAGCGCGGGCACCGCCGCGCCGACGGCCACCAGCAGCAGGCTCGCCAGCACCGCGGCCGGCAGGGTGCCCGCGGTGCCGCGCAGCCGGGCCGGCATCGCGCCCAGCACGCCCGGCCTGCGCCCGCCGCGGGTGAAGCCCTCGCCGGGCTCCAGGACCAGGACGACACCGGTGAAGCTGCCGTCGAACTCCTCCAGCGGCACGAACCGGCGCCCCTTGCCGGGGTCGTTGATGTACACCCCGCGGCGGCCGAAGCGGCGGCCCATGCCGTCGTAGACGACGTAGTGGTTGAACTCCCAGAACAGGATGGCCGGTGCCGTCACCTCGGCGAGGGCGGCCAGGTCCATCTGCATGCCCTTGGCGGTCAGTCCGTAACCGCGCGCCGCCTTGAGCAGGTTGCTGGCGCGCGAGCCGTCGCGGGAGACGCCGCAGGCGATGCGCAGTTCCTCCAGCGGGACGTGACGGCCGTAGTGGCCGAGCACCATCGCCAGGGAGGCGGCGCCGCACTCGACGGCCTCCATCTGGAGCACGGTCGGGGTGCGGACGGTCTTGGCGCGGGTCTTGGGCACCGTGCGCTTGGGCGGCGGGGCGGCACGGCGTCTGCCCCGTGTCTTCAGGTCGGCGGTCACGGCAGCAGCCAATCGACGGGACGCTGGTCGGCCAGCCGGATCGAGCCCGTGGCCAGGGTCATGGAGGTGAGGGCGTACGGCGGTCCGCCGGCGGTCGACCAGGCGTAGCCGCTCTTCGTGGCGGAGGACCGGTCGAGCCGGACGGTCACGGCGACCGGCCTGCCCTCCTTGGTGAACTGCTCGCCGAGCTGGCTGTCCCCGAGGAACGCGCCGATCTGCTGCGCGGACTGCGCGGAGCGGTCCACCGACTTCACATGCCCGCGCAGCACGCCGTACTCCTGGCTGGGCACCGACTGCACGGTCAGGTCGACGGCGGCGCCCGCCCGGACCTCGGCGGCGTTCTCGGCGGGGACGTACACGGTGGCGTACAGCGGGTCCCCGGTGTGGGCGACCTTCTCCACGGCGGCGACGTTCGCGCCGGTCTGGACGATCTGCCCGACGGTGGCGGCCAGCGCGCTGACCCGGCCCGCGTCCAGGGCGCGGACGACCGTCTCGCCCTCGGCGGTGCGGACCTTCAGCACCGGCGCGCCGGCGGGCAGCCGCTCGCCCTGCTCGGCGAGGACGGCGGTGACCTGGCCGGAGACCGGGCTCTGCAGGATGTAACTGCCCTGCCCGTGCGTGAGGACGGCGGGCGCGCTGACGGTGGAGGCGACCGATCCGGTCACCGCCCACACGGACGCGGCGGCCATCGCGACCACGGTCACGGAGAGGACGAGCCAGCCCTGGGGACGGGCGAAGCGCACCGGAAGGTCGAGCTCCTCCGGCGACTGCAGCTTGGCGAGGGCCTGCTGGCGGAACTGCACGGACCTTCCCTCACCTGCGGAACTTGACGACAACGGCCCACGCGGGCCGGGGATGTGACGGCACCCGAGAGTCCCGGAGCCGGGGAGCGGCTCCGGGACTTCGGTGGCGCTGGGGCGCGATCAGAGACCGGCGACCAGGTTGGTGACCGGGGCCGTGTTCAGGCCGGTGACACCCTCGACCGTGTCGACGACGCCGTTCACCAGGCCGGTGACCGGGGCGATGCTGTCCACCACGCCGGTGACGGTGTTCAGGGCGTTGATGGCGAGGCCGCCGGAGACGTTGTCGAGCTCGGCGTCGGAGATCTCGACGGTCTCGACCTGGGAGGTGGAGTTCATGATGGAACTTCCCTTCATGCGTATGTTTCACAAGGGGGGAGCGGCCCCCTCTGGGGACAGACGGACGGCCGCGTCCGCGGGTGCCGGGCGCCGGGCGCTCGGGGCGGGGAGCCCCTTCGCGGCCCCCGCGGTGCGATGGATCAAAGCACGCCGCCGGTCCGCCGTTCCACTCAACCACCCCCTCCGACCAGGCACTTCGAACCGTCCGGCCGCCTTTCCGTGCAGGCGCGCGCACGGCTTGCCAGCGACTTCTTCACATGCGGCGCGAGGGTGAGGCGCCCGCGCCCGTGCTACCCGGACGGCGAATCCGGCACTTGCGCCCCAAAGGCGTGAGCGGGACCGGGCCCGTGTGCAGATCCGCCGTGCACGGTGACCGGGTTGGGCAGTCGATGTGCAGATTCACTGAAGCGAGGGTTCCACTCGGTGATCTCGACAGATCGTTACTGATCGATTGCCGAGTGTAAAAGGGCGAGTGGTGATCGGGAGGGCCGTCTCCGCCGGAGACGGCCCCGCCGCCGCTGTCACTCCTCCCGCGTCCTGAGCAGCAGCACCGCGACGTCGTCGATGCGCTCCTCCGCGTCCGCGACGTGCCGCACCAGGTGGTCGGCGAGTTCGTCCAGCGGCAGCTCCCCCGCCTCGGCCAGCCGCCGGCCCAGGCCGGCGAGGGCGTCCTCGAAGTCGGCACCGGGCGACTCCACCAGCCCGTCGGTGTAGAGGAGGAGCAGGGACCCGGGGGAGAGGCCGACCTCCGACGCGGGGTACGCCGCCGCCGCGTCGATGCCCAGCAGCGGCCCGCCGGCCAGGTCGAGCACCCGCACCCGCCCGTCCGGCCGCCGCAGCAGGGGCGGGGGATGGCCCGCGCGGGACAGCACGGCCCGCCCGCGCCCCGGATCGATCCGCAGGTACAGGCAGCTGGCGAACAGATCGGTCCCCAGATCGATCAGCAGCCGGTTGGTCCTGCGCATCACCTCCTCCGGGGCCTGGCCGACGGCCGTGTACGCGCGGACGGCGGTACGGATCTGCCCCATCAGGCCGGCCGCGGTCACGTTGTGGCCCTGCACGTCCCCGATCACCGCGGCGGCCGTCCCCTCGATGGGCACCAGGTCGTAGAAGTCGCCGCCGATGTCCATGCCCCGTGTCGCCGGCAGATAGCGGGCGGCCGCCTCGATGCCCGGCAGGCGCGGCAGCGAGTGCGGCAGCAAGGCCTCCTGCAGCCCGTGCGCCAGACGGTGCTTGGCGTCGTACAGCAGGGCGCGGTCCAGGGCCTGGGCCACCAGCCCGGCCAGACTGGTCAGCACCGCCCGCTCCTGGACCGGGAACGCGTGCGGCCGGGAGTAGGCGAGCACCCAGGTGCCCACCGGCCGGCCGGAGGCGATCAACGGCA
Organism: Streptomyces sp. NPDC006134; assembly: GCF_040628835.1. NCBI lineage: Bacteria > Bacillati > Actinomycetota > Actinomycetes > Kitasatosporales > Streptomycetaceae > Streptomyces > Streptomyces sp. NPDC006134. The sequence goes on from NZ_JBEXTV010000055.1 coordinate 18,132, forward strand.
GGTAGGCCCAGGCCGCGAAACCGTCCGGAGTGGCCTGCCGGGCCGGGTACAGGTGCTCCAGCTGCTCCCAGGACTCCAGGAACGCGGGCACCCCCGTGCGCAGCACCTGCGTGCCGGGGGTGCGCTCGGTCAGCGGCATCCCGTCGAACCGCTCCACCAGGTACGGATCCGGGTAGCCGCGGTGCCCCAGCACTTCCATCCGGCCCGCCCGCGACCCGAGGATCACCAGCGCCTGGCTGCCCAGGGTCGGGGCGATCTCGTCCGCCACCAGCTGCACCACGTCCTGCACGCCCACCGCCTCGGTCAGCGCGCCGGCCAGGCTCAGCACCTGCGCGATGGTGACCAGACGGGACGGGGCCTCGCCGGACCCCGGCGCGGCCCGGCCGGCCCCGGACACCCCCCGGGCCCGGCCGATGCGGACGCTGAGCCCGGTCCGGCTCGGGTAGAGCCGGAACGACAGCCGGTCGCCGGGCGGACGCAGCGCGACGAAGGAGGTCGACTGCTGGCTGAGCAGCGCCGCCCGGTAGCGGTCTTCGTACACGGGGTCGTTCAGCCACGGCACGGCCGCCCACAGCGGCGTGCCGAGCAGCTTGCCGGCCGGCGTCCCCAGCAGCTCGGCCGCCGCCGGATTGACGAAGGCGACGCGCCCGTGCAGGTCGAGCGAGCACAGGCCGTACGGCAGCCGTCCCGCCATCCGCACGGCTTCCAGGGCGCCGAGGGAGCCGGCCGTGCCCCCCGCGGCCGGCGCGGCGAGCAGGCCGGGTTCGTGGTGACCGGGCTCGTGGTGGACGTGCTCGTGGTGGCCGGGCGGGCCCTCCCGCGCCGCACGCTCCAGCCGGAGCGCCAGCCGTGCGCAGGCGGCCGTCAGCCGCTCCCGTTCCCGGCCGGACAGCTCCGTGGGGCGGGCCCCCGGCCAGGTCAGGAAGACCGCGCCGTGCACCGTGGACCCGGTCGCGACCGGGAGCGCGGCCAGGGCGAACGGGTAGGGCAGGACCACCGAGACCCGCGGATAGCGCCGGGCCATCTCCTCCTCGCCGCCGACCCAGACCAGCCGCCGCCCGCGCACCGCGTCGGCCACCGGGACGCGCGCGCTCAGCGGCACGCGCTCCCAGGGCGCCGCGAACGCCCGGGGCAGCCCCGTCATCACCGCCAGCTCCAGCACGGTCCGGTCCGCGGAGAGCAGGTACACCGCGCCGACGTGCGCCTGGACCTCCTCCATCATCGAGGCCAGCGCCGGCGACAGGACGGGCCGGCCGGCGGGCGGCCCGGAGACCGGGGGCTCTCCCGGGGTGGGCTGCCGGTCGGACACCCCGACCACCTCCTCGCACGGCCGGGCGACGGGTCCCAGGGTCAAATCTCCCTCGTGGCGGCGCGGCGCGCACGGCGAACGGCCCGGCGTCCGGCCCGGGCGGGCGCGGGCGACCCGCGGCACCCGGGTCGCCCGCGCCGGTGCCAAACCGCCCGCGTACCCCGGCCGGCCCGGCCCATGGCCCCTCGTCCGTTGCACGCGGCGGCGTACGGGCGCCTCGTGTGCGCCCCCGCGCCTCCCGATGGCCGGTTCCACGCGTTCGCGGGCGGTCGCGGACGCGAACAATGGGGCACGCGCTCACCATGACGGAACAGGCGTACGGCGAGCTGAAGGGGTGGCAGTGATCCGGGTGCTTCTGGTGCACGACACATGTCTGGTGCGAACGGTCCTCGCGGACTGGCTGCGCCGCGAACCCGACTTCGAGGTGTTCGAGACCTCGTGGCGCGGCGCGCCCGGACGGGTGCGGACCCTGCGGCCCGACGTCTGCGCCGCGGACCTGGAGTGTGCGGACGCCTACGGCATCCCGCCGCTCGGCGAGCTGTCCCCGCCGGGTCCGGCCTCCCCACGGCTGCTGGTGCTGGCCGGCAAGCACCGGCCGGGGCTGCTGAAACGCGCCGCGGAGGCGGGGGCGCTCGGCTACGTGGACAAGGAGGGCACGCCGGAACGCCTGGTGCACGGCATCCGGCGGGTCGCCCAGGGAGGACGTTTCGTCGACGACTCCCTGGGCCTCGGCTTCCTCAAGGCCGCCGAGATGCCGCTGACCCGGCGGGAGCTGAGCGTGTTATCCCTGGCCGCCGAGGGGGCCTCCATCGCGGAGATCGCCGGAACCCTGCACCTGTCCCGCGGGACCGTGCGCAACTACATGGCGGCCATCACCCGCAAGACCGGGGCCCGCAACCGGGTCGACGCCATCCGCATCTCCCAGGGCCAGGGCTGGCTGTGACCGCCGTGCGGGCGGGGCCGGCCGGCCGCCGACGAGGTCCCGGTAGGCCGCCGAGGAGCGCAGCAGCTCCTCGTGGGTCCCCTGCGCCGTGCGCGGGCCGTCCATCACCAGCACGCGGTCCGCGCGGCGGGCCGAGCCGGCCCGGTGGGCGACGACGACCAGGGTGCCGCCGGGCCGGGCCGCGAAGGCCCGCTCGGCCCGTTCCTCGGCCTGCGGGTCCAGATGACAGGTCGCCTCGTCGAGCAGGGCGAGCGGCGCGGGGGAGAGGTATGCCCGGGTGAGCGCGATCAGCTGCCGCTCGCCCGCGGACAGCGCCGACGGGTCGACCGGGGCCGCGGGACCGCCGAGCGCCTCCAGGAGCGGGGTCAGGCCGACCGCGTCGGCCGCGGCGAGCAGCTCCGCCTCGGGCACCGGCTCCGCGCGCAGGTGCGTGAGGTTCTCGGCGACGGTTCCGGTGAAGACGTACGCCTCCTGCGGGATGAGCACCCGCCGGGCGGCGGCGTCCGGCCCGGGCACCGGATGCCCGTCGATCGCGACCGTGCCGTGGGCCGGTACGACGAGTCCGGCGACCAGGGCCGTGAGCGTGGACTTGCCGATGCCGCTCGGGCCGACGACGGCCAGGTGCGAGCCGGGCGGGAGGGTGAGGTCGAGACCGTCGACGACGGGGGCGGCGGCGGGGCCGTAGGCGAAGGTGACGCCGTGGAGCGCCAGGGCGGGGACGGGAGAGGGGGAGGGGGAGGGGGAGGGAGCGGGGGGACGGAGGAGGACCGGGGGCGCCGGGGCCGGTGCGGCGGGACCGGCGTGGGTGCCGGGGGCTCCGGTGGGGAGGGGCGGCGGGACGGGGTGGCCGTCCGAGGTGGCTAGGGTGGGGTCGTCGTCTGAGGTGGTGCGAGGGGTGGGGTCGTCGTCCGGGGCGGTGCGGGGGAGGGGCGTGTCGTCGTCCTCCGTCTCCCCGGGGGCGAGACGGCGCAGGACGACCGCGAGGCGGGAGCCGCTGGTGCCCAGGCCGTGGACGAGGTCGCGCAGGGCGGGCAGCAGGGACTGGGTGACGTAGGCGAGGGCGCCGACCAGGGCCCCGGCGGTGACGCCGTGGGCGAGGAGCCAGGGCGCGGCGGCGAGCAGCAGCACGACCGGCAGATGGCCGCCGGCCGCCAGGGCCGCCACCCGCAGCACGCTCCAGCGGGCGAGGGAGCGGGCGGCCCGCAGCTCGGCCTCGACGTGCCGGGCGACACCGGCACCGGCCCGGTCCTCCGCACCGGCCGCCGTGAAGTCCCGCAGGCCGGGGCAGACGGTGCCCAGGTGGCCGGCGAGGGCCTCGTCGGCGATGAGGAACGCCTCCTGCCGGCGGGCCAGCACCCGCAGCGACACCGCGAACAGCGCCACCGCGGCCACCAGCGGCGGCAGGACGGCCGGCAGCAGCAGCGGCGAGAGGGAGAACAGCCCGGCCAGCGCCCCGGCGGTGGCGAACAGGAACGAGCGGGAGACCAGCACCAGCCCGGCGAAGGCGTCCCGCGCGATCTCCACCTGCTGCGTCAGCCCCGACAGGGCCCCGCCGTCCCCGGCCCGCACCCCGCGCGCGGCCACCCGGGCGACGAGCCGGTCCCGCAGCGGTTCGACGAGGTCGGCGACGGCCGCGTACACCCGCGCGGTCCCCAGCGCGCCCAGCGCCACGCCGAGCCCCGCCACGGCCAGCCAGCCGAGCCCGGTCCCCGTCCGCCCCGCCAGGAACCCGTCGTCCAGCGCGCGGGCCGGCGCGTACCCGACGAGGAAGCTCTGCCCCGTCTCCAGCACGGACCAGCCCGCGAGCCGCGCCAGGACCCGCGCCCGGGCCCGCAGGTACCGCAGGCCGCGCCCGTACACCCCGCCGGTCACCGGACCCCTCCCTCGCCGCCGGGCCCTTTCACGGGCCCCCTCCCTCGTCACCGGTCCCTTCGCCGCCGAACACCGCCCGGTACTCCGCCAGTCGCCACAGCTCCTGGTGCCGCCCCACCGCCCGCACCCGCCCCGCCTCCAGCCACGCCACGGCGTCCGCGCGGGCGGCGGTGGCGGCCCGGTGGGCGACGAGGAGCCGGGTACGGCCCGGTCCGCGGCCGACCAGGGCCCGGGCGATGCGGTGTTCGGTCACCGTGTCGAGGCTGGAGAGGGCGTCGTCGAGGATCAGCAGCCGCCCCCCGTGGGCGAACGCCCGGGCCAGCCCGAGCCGCTGGGCCTCGCCGCCGGAGAGCGGGGCGTCGGCCACGGCGGTGGCGTACCCGTCGGGCAGGCGGCGGACGAAGTCGTCCGCGCAGGCGAGGCCGGCCGCCTCCCGGACACGGCCGGGGGAGGGGGCGGGCAGCGCGAGGCCGATCGTGTCCTCGACGGTCCGGCCCAGCAGGGCGGGACGGGCGAAGGCATACCCGACCGCACGGCGCAGCTCGGCGCGGGACAGCTCCGGCAGGGGCACGCCGTCGAGCAGCACCTGCCCGGCGTCCGGGTCGGCCAGCCGCCCGGCGATCGCGGCCAGCAGCGACGTGCCGGAGCCGGAGCGGCCCACCACGGCCAGCGTCGTCCCGCCGGGCACCACCAGGTCCACGCCGTCCAGGACGGCCCGGCCGCCGCGCCGGGCGCTCACGCCCCGCAGTTCCAGCCGGCCGGGGCCCTCGGGCAGCCGGCCCGTCCCGTGGCCGGGGGCGGGTTCGGCGAGGACCTCGCCGAGCCGCCGGGCCGCCGCCCGGGCCCGGGCCAGGCCGGCGAGCTGCCCCACCAGCACGCCGACGCCGGTGGCGAGGACCGCGTACCGGGAGGCCGCGAGCACCTCGCCCACCGTCAGCCGGTGCCGGGCGAGGAGCACGCCGGCCACTGCGACGACCCCGAGGTACAGGGCGGGCGCCACGGCGACCGCCCGGGCGGCGGCCCGGCCCTGCACCCGCCACATGCGGTGCCCGGCCTCGGACAGCTCGGGCAGCGGACGCAGGACCCGCGCCGTCTCCCGGTCCGCCGTGCCCGCCGCCCGGATCGTGCGGAAGCCGCCGACGGCCTCCGCGAGGGCCGCGGCGATCCGCCCCTGCGCCCGCTGGTACCGCTCGGCGCAGGCGGAGGTGTCGCGGGCGAGAGAGCGCAGCAGCAGGACCAGCACCGGCGCCCCGGCGAGGAACACGGCGGCCAGCCACACGTCGATCAGGGCGAGCGCCACCAGGCCCCCGAGGGGACCGGCGAGCGCGGCGAGCAGCGCGGCCCGGGCCGCCGGTGCCGTCCCGGCCTGGGCCGCGCTGCCGACCAGGCGTGCCACGAGGTCCCCGGAGCCGAAGCGGTCGGCGGCCCGCGGGCCCACGGCCAGCAGGTGCCCGGTCACCGCGCGGCGCAGCCAGGCGGTGGCGCGGGCGCCGACGGCGCCGGTCAGCCAGGTCTCCACCGCGTCGAGCAGGGCGGCGGCCAGCACGAGGGCGGCGCAGTACAGCACCCAGCGGGTCGCCGGGGCGTGCGCCAGCAACAGGTCCAGGGTCCGGCCCAGCGCGGCCGGCAGCAGCAGGCCGGCACCGGTTCCGGCCACACTCACCAGGCACAGGACCGCGCACGGGACGCGGGCGTCCCGGCCGGCCGCCCGCGACAGCGCGCGCCCCGGCCCGGCCCCGGCGCCGTCGTCGGCACGGGTCGTCATACGGCTGTGGCCCTCCCGTCAGGGGAAAGAGGTGCGGGGGAGAGATGCGGGGAAGAGAAGAAGTGAGGCGGGCGGGAACGGCGGACCCCGGGCGGCCCTCCCTCGCGGGAGCGGGCCGCCCGGGGCCGGGTCACACGGAGCCGGTCACAGACAGAGCAGCACGCTGGCCGCGCTGATGCAGGACAGCAGGCTCACCGTGCTGTTGCCGCCGCCGTCGGTGCGGGCCTCGGACTCCATCGTCTGCAGGTCGAGAAGCGCCATTGTCGTTTCCTTTCCTCGGAACCCGTGAGGGTGATGTGGTTTTCCGCCCGTGGGGACGGGGGTGGTGTCACGACTCCGTCAGGTGGCGGAGCCGCGTCGGTGGGGCCGCGGTGGCGGCAGGAACGGCAGGTGCGCGGCGCGCTCGGCGTCCAGCGCCGCCGACAGGGCCAGCAGGCAGCCCGCCGTTCCGGTGGCGAGGTCCATGGACAGCCGCATCATCTGGTGGCCGGGGAAGGCCAGCTGGCCCTCGTACGCCATCGCCGACCAGCCCAGTGCGGCGATCTGCTCGGCCAGATGCGCGGGCGTGGCACCGGGCGCGCCGGTGCGGGCCAGGTGCAGGATCATCCCGGCGCGGCCCTGGAACAGGCCCGGCTGGGCGTAGAAGCGGGAGCGGGCGGCGGTGAGGATGCCGTCGCGGGCCCGCTCCAGCGCCGCGTCGCCGTCCGGGAGGTGGGCGAGGAGGTCGTCGAGGACCACGCCGACGCCCACGCTGCCGTCGCCCAGGTACGGCAGGGTCCGCCAGCCCTCGTCGACCTCCAGCGCGCCGTCCGGCCGGGCCGCGCAGCACTCCAGGTCGCGGCCGAGCGCCAGGCGGGCCGCGTCCAGCAGCGCGCGGTCGCCGGTCCACTCGTACCGGCGCAGCAGGAACAGCGCCGGCCCGCTCGCGCCCCGCAGCAGCCCCGCCCGCCGCCGGGACGCGTCGGGCGGCGGTTCGGCGAGCCTGCGCAGGAGGATCTCCGCGGCCTCGGCCGACCGGTCCCGCAGCTCCGTCTCGCCCGTGACGCGGGCCAGGTGGCCGAGGGCCAGCCCCAGCCCGGCGAGTCCGCCGTACAGGTCGGAGGAGAGGTTCTGCCAGCGCTCCCGCAGGATGCCGTCGACCAGGTCCAGCGCCCGCCCGCGGTGCCCGAGGCGGTCCAGGACGCAGGCGACGCCCGCGAGCCCGTCGTACAGGCCGAGCGGTGTCCCGGCGGGCGGCGGGCCGGTGCGGGCCAGCAGCCACCGCTCGCCCTCCTCGTACCGTTCGGCGCCCGTCTCGGCCAGCGCGTACAGCACCCCGGCCGCGCCGTGCGCGAGGCCCAGGCCGCCGCCGTCGGAGAACTGGGCGATGTCGCCCGGGAAGAGCCGGTCGGCGCGGTCCGGCGTGGCCGAGGCGAGGATCGCCTTGACCATCGAGTCGCGGCTGGAGGGCCAGTCGCCGGGCCGGGCCGGCGGGGCGGAGACGACGGAGGCCGCGCCCGGCCCGCGGGTGATCTCCGCGACCGCCTCGTCCAGGAAGGGGCGCGGCACGTCCGGGAACTGCTCCGCGACGACCTGCGCCAGATGGGCCGCCTTGCCCCGGTCCACCACGAACAGCGTGGTCACCGGCAGGAACAGGGCGAGCCGCAGGCAGGCCAGCGCGTACCGGTCGACGTCGGGGCCCCGGCGGTCGGGCGGCGCGAAGAAACCGGGGTGGGCGACCACCTGGCGGCCCTGCTCCCCGACGGGGGCCGCCGCCTCGAAGTCGAGCAGGAAGACCGACTCCTCGTCGGGCGCCACCATGATGTTGAAGACGTGCAGGTCGTTGAAGACGATCCCGCGCGCGTGCACCGCCGCCACCGCCTCCTCCACCTTGCGGTGGATGCGCAGCGCCCACGCCGTGTAGGCGGCGACGGCATCCGGGTCGGGGTCGGGACCGAGCAGCGGGTGCCGCTCGGCGAAGAACGAGTTGAGCGGGCGGCCCTGAAGGAAGTCCATGACCAGGAAGCGGTGGCCGCCGAGCTCGAACCAGTCGCGCACCTCCGGCACCACGCCCGTGCCCGCCACCTGCTCCAGCGCCCGCTTCTCCCGCTCCAGCCGGGCCACCGCATCCGCGCCGTCGGAGGCCAGCCCCGCGTGCGGCCGGCCCTCCTTCAGCACGACCTTGCGCCCGTCGCGGGTGTCGGTGCCCGCGTACACCCCGCCGCCGTTGGAGAAGTGCAGCGCCTTCTCGATCCGGTACGGCAGGTCGCCCACCGTCGTGGTGTTGCGGGCCGCCAGGTGCGGCTGGAGGAAGGCGGGCAGCGTCACCCACTCCGGCACCTGGAAGGACGGCGCCCGCCGGTCCGGCACCAGCCGCCCCTCGCCGTCGCGCACCGCCGGCACCAGCGAGCCCCGCTCGTCGACGACGAAGGAACGCGCGAAGGCGCCGTAGCGCACGTACAGCGGGCCCTCGTGCCAGCGCAGGTCGGTCAGGATGTACGGCCCCTCGAACCCCTCCAGCAGCGCGCCCAGCTCCCGCAGCACCCGGTGCAGCTGCGCCTCGTCGGCCGGGTAGACGGTGACGAACTTGCCGCTGCCGTCGCGCGGCGCGTACTTGGCGTTGCGCAGGTGCAGCAGGTGCGGTCCGGGCACGAACTTGAACGGGATCCGGCGCGGCACGCAGTAGTCCCACACGATCGCGGCGATCTCCTCCGCGTTCGCCCGGGTGGCCGAGGAGTGGATCTTCCAGCCCTGGGCCGGGCCCGGCAGCGGGCTCCCGTCCGGGCCGAGCGGCGTCATGGTCAGCCAGTCGCCGGTCCGCGCCGCCTCCCACCCCTCCGGCACCGTGCGCCGGGCCGCCTCGTACAGCGGCTCCGCGTCCGGCCCGCCCGCCGCCAGCCGGTCGGGCGTCTCGTAGAAGTGCCGGTCCGCGAGCGCGTACACCTCGTACCGCTTGTCCATGCCTGCTCCCCCCTCTCGGGCGGCTCCGAGCCTTCCAGCCGGGCGGCGGCCCCGGACAGTCACAGCTGTCACGGGATCACCGTGCGGAACCCACGAGTCAAGACATGTTCGGGTTCTTTCGAGCATCACCAGGGGCTCGCGGCGGGCCCACGGAGGCCACGTCCCCGGCTCGCGGGACCGCACCCCGGGTACGGAGGGGACGTGCCCCGGGTACGGAGGGGACGCGCCCCAGGTACGGAGGGGACGCGCCCCGGGTGAACAGAGACCGAGTCCCGGGCGCACAGGGGCTGCGCACCCGGCGCGGGAGCGCTGTAATGGCGGCGTGGTCGGTGAGGACACTGCGGGGCGCGGGACGAGGGTCCGGCGTGCCGGGAACGTCCTGGGAACGATCACGTCCGGGCCGGACGCGACGGACCGGCTCCGCCGCATCCTCGAACAGGCCCTCGTCTTCGCCGACGCCTCCTGCGCGGCCGTCTACGCACCCGGCGACGACACGGAACTGCTGTGCCTGGTGGAGTCGGCCGGTGTGCCCCGGACGCTGTACGGACTGCGCGACGGCTATCCCGCCGCCGGCCGCTCCCCCGTGGCCGACGCCCACCGCGACGGGCGGCCGCTCTGGCTCGGCCCCGGCGACCTCGCCGGCCGCGCCGAGTCGCGGCGCGCGCCGACGGGGGACTTCAGCCTCGCCGCCCTGCCCGTGCACCGGGACGGCGGCGGCTGCCTCCTCGCCGTGACCGAGCACCCGGACGGGTTCGGCCCCGACGCCCGCCGGTGCCTGGAACTGATCGCCGAGGCCGTCACCTGCCCCGCCCCGCCCGCGGCCGCCGAGGGCGCGGACCTGCCGCCCCACGCGTTCCGCCTCGCCATGGACACCGGCCGCGTCGAGGCCGGCGGCGGCGTCCTGGACCTGTTCGGCCTCGGCCCGGACGAGTTCGACGGCCGGGTCGAGACCCTGCTGGGCCTGACCGTGCCGGAGGACCTGCCCTCGCTGATGTCGGTGGTCGAGGCCGACCACATGACCATCGGCGAGCGCGAGCTGGAGTTCCGCGTGCTGCGCCCCGCCGGCCCGCCGCGCTGGGTCCGCCTGCGCGGCCGGCTGCTGCCCGGCGGGGACGGCCTGCCCGCGCGGCTCGTGGGCACGGTCGCCGACGCCGCCGGCCTGCGCTCCGACGTCACCGACGTGGCACGCGTACAGCGCCTGGCCGCCGCGCTCGCCACCGCGGGCACCGTCCGCGACGTCGGACAGGCCGTCGTCACCGCCCTGCGCGGACCGCTGCGCGCCGACCGGATCGCGCTCGCCGGACTGGAGAACGACCGGCTCGTCGTCACCGTCCTCGACCCGCCCGAACCCGAGGCCTGGCCCGAGGTCTGGCGGCTCCAGTGGCGCACCGAGTGGCCCGACGCGCCCGTGCGCGCCATGCCCACCCTCGCCGCCGCCCTGCGCGAGGGCCGCGCCCGGGTCTGGCCCGCCGGTTCCGCCCTGGAACCCGCCCTCGCCGACGTAGGCCCCGGCGGCCTCGCGGTGCTGCCCCTGCCCGCCGGCGGCCGCGTGGCCGGCGTCTGCCTGATCGGCTGGGACACCCCCCACGACGTCGGCCCCGACGAACGCGCCCTGCTCACCGCCTCCGCCGGCCTGGCCGGACAGGCCCTGCTGCGCGCCCACGCCTTCGACGCCGAACACGAACTCGTCGGCATGCTCCAGCGCCAGCTGCTCCCGCGCCGCCTGCCCGAACTGCCCGGCGCGGTCGCCGTCGCCCGCTACCTGCCGAGCACCGCCGGACTGGAGCTCGGCGGAGACTGGTACGACGTGATCCCGCTGCCCGACCACCACGTCGCCCTCGTCATCGGCGACGTCCAGGGCCACAGCGCCGCCGCCGCCACTCTCATGGGCCAGATGCGCACCGCCCTGCGCGCCTACGCCGTCGAAGGGCACCCGCCGGACGTGGTGGTCTCCCACGCCAACCGGCTGCTGGCCGACATGGGCACCGACCTCTTCGCCACCTGCGCCTACGTCGACCTCGACCTGGAGGAGGGCACCGCCTGGTGCGTCCGCGCCGGGCACCTGCCGCCGGTGCTGCGCCACCCCGACGGCACCACCGAGATCGCGGACGTGCCGGGCGGCCCGCCGCTCGGCGTCGTGACGCAGGCCGACTTCCCGATGAGCCCGCTGCGGCTGCGCCCCGGCACCCTGGTCGCCCTGACCACGGACGGCCTCGTGGAGTCCCCCGGCACCGACATCGACGAGGGCATGGACCGGCTCGCCCACGCGCTCGCCGTCCACGACCCCGCCCACCTCGGACCCGTCGCCGACGCCCTCCTCGGCAGCGCCCGCCGCAGCGACGACGTCGCCCTGCTCCTGCTGCGCTACGACGGCATGGCCCTGCGCCCGCGGCGCGAGAGCTGGACGGTGTGGCGGGTCCCCGAGGCCGTGCGCCACGCCCGCCGCTTCACCCGGCGCACCCTGCGCTCCTGGGACGTGGCGCGGGACGCCGCCGACGCCGTCCTCCTCGCCGTGTCCGAACTGGTCACCAACGCCCTGGTGCACACCGGGGGCCCGGTCCGCCTCGACCTCACGCACCTCGGCACCCGCCTGCGGGTCGCGGTCACCGACGCCTCGCCCCGCACCCCCGTCAAGCCCCCCGGCATCGGCTGGGAGGCCACCGGCGGCCGCGGCGTCCTCCTCGTCGAGGCGGTGTCGGCGTCCTGGGGGACGCTGCCGGTCAGCGGGGGCAAGCAGGTGTGGTGCGAGATCCCCCTGGGCCGGTGAGCGCCGCCGCCCCGGCGGGTCCGGCTTCCGGCGTTCCCGCAGGTGCCGAGTCCGCGCGGCCGGGTACCCGGACGGCGAGAGCACACAGCGCAGCAAGGCCGCAAGGCGAGGAAAGAGGTACGTCATGGCGCAGTACGTCCGCGACATCATGACCAGCGAACCGGTGACCGTCGAGCCGCAGACCTCCGTCGCCGCCGTGGCCCGCATCATGCGGGACGAGGACCTCGGAGCCGTCCTCGTCACGGAGGGCGACCGGCTGCGCGGGCTGGTCACCGACCGGGACCTGGTGGTCCGCTCGCTCGCGGGGGGCGGCGACCCGGAGCAGACCACCGTGGCCGCCGCGTGCAGCGACGACGTGGTGACCGTACGGCCCGACGAGGAGCTGGACCATGCGGTGCAGCTGATGCGCGAGCACGCCGTACGCCGCGTCCCGGTCGTCGACGAGGGCCACCCCGTGGGCATCGTCTCCCTGGGCGACATGGCCATGGAACGCGACCCGGAGTCGGCGCTCGGCGACATCAGCGTGGCCCGGCCGAACACGTGAGGCGCGGCCACGCCTCCGTGGCCGCGCGCGTCCGGCCCGCCGGCCCGGCCTGACGGCCCCTCCGGCGGGTCCGGTGGCGCGCGCGGCCCTCGGACCGCCCCGCCTCCCGCGTACCCGGGCATGCGCGCCCGGGCGGACATGCCCGGACGGACACACCCAGGCGGACGGGGCCGTGCGGGCCCGGTCCGCGTCCGGGCCCGCACGGCCCGTGGGCTCCGGGGTGCCCCCGGGGCGCGGTGGCGACCGCACACCGGCGCACCACCGGGCACCGCCGGGCACCGGTGTGCGGGGCACCGTGAGCGCACTGGTACCGTCGCCGGCATGCCGGCCGCAGGACTCAGCGAGGTGCACACGCGTCCATGAACCTCCTCGTCACCGGCGCCGCCGGATTCATCGGCTCCCACTACGTCCGTACGCTGCTCGCCTCCGACGCCCCCGGGGCGCCGCGCATCACCGTGCTGGACAAACTGACCTACGCCGGCTGCCTGGACAACCTCGAACTCGGCCACCCCCGCCTGGACTTCGTGCAGGGCGACATCCGCGACGCCGCGCTGGTCGACAAGTTGATGGCCGACGCCGACCAGGTGGTGCACTTCGCGGCCGAATCCCACGTGGACCGCTCCCTCCACACCGCCGCCGACTTCGTCCTCACCAACGTGGTGGGCACGCAGACCCTCCTCGACGCGGCGCTGCGGCACGGCGTGGAACCGTTCGTGCACGTCTCCACCGACGAGGTGTACGGCTCCCTGGAGTCGGGCTCGGCGACGGAGGAGCACCCGCTGCGGCCCAGCTCCCCCTACTCCGCCTCCAAGGCCTCCGCCGACCTGCTCGCCCTCGCCCAGCACCGCACCCACGGCCTGGACGTGCGGATCACCCGGTGCTCCAACAACTACGGCCCCCGCCAGTTCCCCGAGAAGATCATCCCGCTGTTCGTCACCCGCCTCCTCGACGGCGGAAACGTTCCGCTCTACGGCGACGGACGCAACGTCCGCGACTGGCTGCACGTCGACGACCACTGCCAGGGCATCGAACTGGTGCGCACCCGGGGCTGCGCCGGCGAGATCTACAACATCGGCGGCGGCACCGAACTGAGCAACCGGGACCTGACCGCGCTGCTCCTGCGGTCCTGCGGCGCGGACTGGGACCGGGTGGAGCACGTCGCCGACCGCAAGGGCCACGACCTGCGGTACTCCGTCGACTGGAGCAAGGCCCGCGACGAACTGGGCTACCGCCCACGCCGCGACTTCACGACCGGACTCGCCGCAACCGTCGCCTGGTACCGGGACAACCGCGCCTGGTGGGAGCCCCTCGCGCGGCGCGCCGCCGAGGACCACGCATGAGGACCGGACCGCCCGCGCACGTCCGGCCGGGGACCCGCTCCCGCCCGGACGCCGCCCCGGCCGGCCCCGTGCGCCTGCTGCTCGTGTCCGACACCCACCTGCCCCGGCGCGCCCGGGAACTGCCCGCCCCCCTGCTGGCCGAACTGCCGCGCGCCGACGTCGTCCTGCACGCGGGGGACTGGGTCGACGCGGCCACGCTCGACCTGCTGGAGAGCCGCTGCCGCAGGCTCGTCGCCGTGTACGGCAACAACGACGGACCGGAGCTGCGCGCCCGGCTGCCCGAGGTGGCCCGCGCCGCCATCGGCGGCCTGCGCTTCGGCGTCGTCCACGAGACCGGCCCCGCCCGGGGCCGCGAGGCCCGCTGCGCCGCCCGCTTCCCCGACCTGGACGTCCTCGTCTTCGGGCACAGCCACATCCCCTGGGACACCACCGCCCCCACCGGGCTGCGCCTGCTCAACCCCGGTTCCCCGACCGACCGCCGCCGCCGGCCGTACTGCACGTACATGACCGCTTCGGTGGCCGACGGCCGCCTCACGGACGTCGTCCTCCACCGGCTGCCGCCGCGCCGGACCGGCCGGCGCTGACGGCGGGCCGGCCCGGCGGAGCCCCCCGTCAGCCGGCCGACGGGCCGGTCCAGTCCGCCGCCACGTGGCCGAGGCGCACCCGCTGGGGGTGGTCGCCGACCGGGACGGACACCGTCTTCTCGCCGGTGGCGAAGTCGATGGCCGTGACCTGGTCGGATCCGCTCTCGGAGACGACGCAGTGCCTGCCGTCCCCGCTGACGGTGGCCCAGTAGGGCTTCGCGGCGGTGACGAGCGGGCCCTCCTGGAGCGTGGCGCGGTCGATCACCGTGGCGTAGTCGTCCATCGTGCCCGCCACGCACAGCTTGCCGCCGTCCGGGCTCATCGAGATGCCGTGGTGGCGTGAGTCGTTGACCCAGGTGGTGCGGTCCTCGCTGGTCGCCGGGTTCTTCGGCAGCGTCTTCGTCCGGGTGATGCGGTCGGCGGCGACGTCGTACTCGAAGAAGCCGTTGAAGAAGGAGACCTGGAAGTACAGCTTGGACTCGTCGGGCGAGAAGGCGGCGGGCCGCACGGCGTCGGAGTACTCCTTCAGCCCGGCCGCGTCGAGCCGCTGACGCATGTCGATCGTCTTGACCTGCTGGTACGTCGTCGCGTCCGCGACCGTGATGCGCCGGTCGCCCTTCGTCCAGTCCAGCCACGGGGCGTCGAGCGAGGTGTTCACCTCGCCGATCGACATGTTCCAGATGTACTTGCCGTCCTTGCTGAAGACGTTCTCGTGCGGCTTGTCGCCGGTGGCGAACGAGCCGAGCTCCCGGCCCGTCTCGATGTCCAGCACGTGCACGGTGTTCGCGGTCGACGCCGACACCGCGACCCGCTTGCCGTCGGGTGAGACCGCCATGTGGTCGGAGCGGTAACCGTCCACCGGGAAGCGCCAGTCGACCCGCCCGGTGGCCAGATCGATGGAGACCACGTCGGCGAAGCTGGGCCGGGAGACGACCACCGAGGACCCGTCCGGGGTCGAGTACATGTCGTCGACGAACTGGTCGTGCCCCTCGCCGACGCTGGCGCGGATGCCCAGGAAGTAGATCCACCGGATCGGATCGGCCTTGATCTCCGCCATCCGCTCTTCCTTGTCCGGGACGACGTCGATCCGGCCGACCTTGCCGAAGTCGCCGGTGGACTCGATGACGTCGGCGGTGCCCTCCCAGTTGTTGCCGACGAACAGCACCTCCCGCAGCGCGGCGGGGGAGGGGGCGGCCGCCGGGCCGGCGCTCGCGGCGGTGGGGGCGGTGACGGTGAGCACGAGGGCGGCAGCCGTGGCGACGGCCGCGGAGCAGAGGTGCCTGAGCCTGAGGACGGACATGACTCCCCTTTTGATGTGGGCATGCCAATAGATGAGGCGTGAGCAGCGTCGTTCGGGATGCGAGTTACTTACTGGAAAGTAAGGAGTGCTCGCCCCCACCGCAAGACCGCGTACGCGACGACATCGGACCGGCGGCGGCCGGGTGGCCCCTCGGGGGGCGGGTCTTACGCGGTCAGCGGACGGGGAGGCTGGGGCCGGGCGCCGTCGGTGTCCTCCTGGGAGCGCTGGGCATCGTGGCGCGCGAGCACCGAGAGCAGCTCCGCGACGGTCACGCCGGCCTCCACCTCGGCCGGGTGCCGCAGGGGGACGCCCTGCTCGATGCGGTACGTGTTCGAGCGCCCCTGGCGGGTGTGGGACAGGTAACCGTCCTGTTCCAGATCGGCAATGATCTTTTGCACGGCGCGTTCGGTCAGGCGGCAGTACGCGGCGATGTCCCGGATCCGGGAGTTCGGATCCTCGGCGATGGCGGCGAGAACGCGGGCGTGATTGGTCAGGAACGTCCAGCCGGTGTGCGGTTCAGGTACTGCTCCGTGCATGACACCAGATTATGGTGCATCGTTTCACGACCACAAAAGAACGAATTGCTGTTCGTGTATTCTGGGACGTGTTAAATGGCGGGGTGGTCACCGGCGGAGGAGCCCGGCGTGCCCCGCGTGTCCTGCCCCGTCCCTGCGAAGTGAGCGAGTCGTGGTGCACCAGCCGTTTTCCGCCGTGCGTGTGTCGGGGTGCGACGGCGTTGCCGTAGTGACACTGCGTGGCGACATCGACATGTCCGTCGAGACGGAGGTGCGCCGCGCCCTGCTCCCCGCCTCCGACGTGGACACTCCGCGCACCGTCATCGACCTGAGCGAGGTGTCCTTCATGGACAGCGCCGGGATCAATGCGCTGATCAACGCCCATCTGCGCGCCGGCGCCCAGGACGGCTGGATCCGGGTGGTCACCTCGTCCCCCCTGCTCCAGAGCCTGTTCCGGACCCTCGGCATCGACGAGGTCATCAGCAGCTACCCCACACTGCGCGAGGCCCTTCAGGCGTGACGCCCGCCCCGCGGCACCATCGGCCTTCCCGGCCCGGGCCCGCGCGACCCCCTCGCGGTGCCCGCGCCGGCCCCGGCGCCTCCCGGCGGCCGCCGGGAGGATTACATCCCGTCGTCCGGGGTATGCGCGCGCCTGCGGCCGGATGAACGGGCGGCCAGGGCACCGATCGGTGGGAGGACACATGGGGACGACCGCGACCGCGCAGTTCGCCGGGTGCCCCGCCGGAGGACCCGGCTTCGCGGGCGGGCCCGGCGGATCCCGTGTCGCCCCGGTGTCCGCGACGGCCGGCGGAACCGCCGGAGGAGCACGACCGAACCACCGTAGGGACGGCACGTGCTCGGATCGCGACAGGGCGTTCCGGCATCCGGTGCAGGACGGGGAGCCGCACGGCGGTTGTACGGGATGGACGAGTTGAAGCTGATGGGTTCGCCGGCGGGCCGGGCACCGGCCGCCGGCGGGCCACCGCAGTTCTCGGTGACGTTCGAACGGGAGACGTTGCGTGTCGCGGACGCGCGCCACTGGGCCGTTCAGCACCTGGCCGGCTCCCATGACGGCCGGAGGCGTCCCCTGCCGCCCCGGGCCGTCGAAGCGGCCCAGCTGGTGGTGAGCGAGCTGGTCACCAACGCGATCAAGTACGGTTCGGGCCCCGTGGAACTGTCGCTCGCCGTCGCGGACGACTGCCTGTCGGTCACGGTGAGGGACGGCGACACCACCTTGCCCACCCCCCGGCCGACCGACCCTTCCCGAGTCGGCCAGCACGGTCTGGAGATCGTCGCGGCGCTGAGCCGAAAGATCGACATCGCGCGCGAGCCGTCCGGGAAACGCGTCACCGCACACATCGCGCTGCACGCGTCCGCGCCCTGACCGGCGGACGCCCCACCCGCATGCAGCGCCCTCGCCGCTGCTCCGGAGCGGGTGGCGGACGGCCCGGTACGAGGCTCCCGTCACCCGCGAGGGCCGGACGCCGGCCCGCGGTCCGGTGGCGGACCGGCCCTGCCGTCGTGGCCACCGCCGGGACGGTCCTGTCCGGCGTCGGTCCGTGGGCTAGAGCACACCGGACACCGCGGTGCAGTGCCGGGGGCGCCGGTTCCTTCCGCCCCGGCTCTCGAGTCCCGGGCCCCTCAGGACCGCCACCGCCACAACCGGAATGGCCTGATCCAGGTCCCTTACCGATCAGTCACGCATAGGGTCGGAGGGGACGGACACCGGTGATACGGAAGGGGCAGCGCGATGGCGCAGGAAGTACGCGGCGTGATCGCACCGGGCAAGAACGAGCCGGTGCGGATCGAGACGATCGTGGTGCCCGATCCGGGGCCGGGGGAGGCCGTCGTGCGCGTCCAGGCGTGCGGGGTGTGCCACACCGACCTGCACTACAAACAGGGCGGTATCAGCGACGATTTCCCGTTCCTGCTCGGTCATGAGGCCGCGGGTGTGGTGGAGTCGGTGGGGGAGGGGGTCACGGATGTGGCTCCCGGGGACTTCGTGATCCTCAACTGGCGTGCGGTGTGCGGGGCGTGCCGCGCGTGCCGTCGGGGGCGTCCGCAGTACTGCTTCGACACGCACAACGCGCGCCAGAGGATGGCCCTGGCCTCGACCGGTCAGGAGCTCTCCCCCGCTTTGGGGATCGGGGCGTTCGCGGAGAAGACGCTGGTCGCCGCGGGGCAGTGCACCAAGGTCGATCCGGCCGCCTCGCCGGCCGCCGCGGGGCTGCTGGGCTGCGGGGTGATGGCGGGGATCGGCGCGGCGGTCAACACCGGCAACGTGGGCAGGGGTGACACGGTGGCGGTCATCGGCTGCGGTGGTGTGGGGGACGCGGCGATCGCCGGGTCGCGGCTGGCCGGGGCGGCGAAGATCATCGCGGTGGACGTCGACGACCGCAAGCTGGACCTCGCCCGTGAGATGGGCGCCACCCACACCGTCAACTCCCGCCAGACCGATCCGGTGGCGGCGATCCGTGAACTGACCGGCGGCTTCGGTGCCGACGTGGTCATCGAGGCGGTCGGCCGCCCGGAGACCTACCGGCAGGCGTTCTACGCCCGCGACCTGGCCGGCACCGTCGTCCTGGTCGGTGTGCCCACGCCGGAGATGAAGCTGGAACTGCCGCTGCTGGACGTGTTCGGGCGCGGCGGTGCGCTGAAGTCGTCCTGGTACGGCGACTGTCTGCCCTCCCGGGACTTCCCCATGCTCATCGACCTGTATCTGCAGGGCCGGCTGGACCTGGACGCGTTCGTCACCGAGACGATCGCGCTGGACGAGGTGGAGAAGGCCTTCGAGCGGATGCACGCCGGTGACGTCCTGCGTTCGGTGGTGGTCTTCCCGTGAGCGGTGTCCGTATCGAACGCGTGGTCACCTCGGGGCAGTTCACCCTCGACGGCGGCACCTGGGACGTCGACAACAACGTGTGGATCGTCGGCGACGACCACGAGGCCGTCGTCATCGACGCCGCCCACGACGCGGACGCCATCGCCGCGGCCGTCGGCGACCGCCGCCTGACCGCCATCGTGTGCACCCACGCCCACAACGACCACATCGACGCCGCCCCCGCCCTCGCCGACCGCACCGGCGCGGTCATCTGGCTGCACCGCGACGACCTGCCGCTGTGGCAGCGCACCCACCCCGACCGGCAGCCCGACGCCTGGCTGTCCGACGGCCAGGTGATCGAGGCCGCAGGCGCCGACCTGACCGTCCTGCACACCCCGGGCCACGCGCCCGGCGCGGTCTGCCTGTACGACCCCGGCCTCGGCACCGTCTTCACCGGCGACACCCTCTTCGCCGGCGGCCCCGGCGCCACCGGCCGCTCCTACTCCCACTTCCCGACGATCATCGACTCGATCCGCGACCGGCTGCTCACCCTCCCGCCCGAGACGAAGGTCCTCACCGGCCACGGCGAGGCGACCACCATCGGTGCCGAAGCGCCGCATCTGGACGAGTGGATCGAACGCGGCCACTGACGTCCACCCTCCCGGGGGCGCTCCCGCAGGCGGCGGGGCGAACCGGAAGGGAAAGGCGACAGAAGATGTCCGGTTTCCCCGGCACCCTCGTCAGCGAGATCACGTACGAGACGACGGGAGGCCGGACATGTCACGTTCGCTGGAGGGCAAGGTCGCACTGGTCGCGGGGGCGACCCGGGGAGCCGGACGCGGCATCGCCGTGGAACTCGGGGCGGCCGGCGCCACCGTCTACGTCACCGGGCGCAGCACCCGCGCCCGGCGCTCGGAGTACGACCGCCCCGAGACCATCGAGGACACCGCCGGCCTCGTCACCGAGGCCGGCGGCCACGGCGTCGCCGTCCCCGCCGACCACCTCGACCCGGCCCAGGTGCGCGCGCTGGTCGACCGCATCGCCCGCGAACAGGGCCGCCTGGACGTCCTCGTCAACGACATCTGGGGCGGCGAGACGCTGTTCGAGTGGGACACCCCGGTGTGGGAGCACGACCTCGACAAGGGACTGAGGCTGCTCCGCCTCGCGGTCGAGACCCACGCCATCACCAGCCACCACGCCCTGCCGCTGCTGCTGCGCCGCCCCGGCGGCCTGGTCGTGGAAGTCACCGACGGCACCGCGGACTACAACCGCGACCACTACCGCAACTCCTTCTTCTACGACCTCGCCAAGACGTCCGTCCTGCGCATGGCCTTCGCCCTCGGCCACGAGCTCGCCCCGCGCGGCGCCACCGCCGTCGCCCTCACCCCGGGCTGGCTCCGCTCGGAGATCATGCTCGACGTCTACGGCGTCCGGGAGGACAACTGGCGCGACGCCCTCGACCGCGTCCCCCACTTCGCCATCTCCGAGACGCCCCGCTACGTGGGCCGTGCCGTCGCCGCCCTCGCCGCCGACCCCGGCGTGGCCCGTTTCAACGGGCAGTCCCTCTCCAGCGGCGGCCTCGCCCAGGTGTACGGCTTCACCGACGTCGACGGCAGCCGCCCGGACGCCTGGCGCTACATCGTGGAGGTCCAGGATGCCGGAAAGCCGGCCGACGTGACCGGCTACCGCTGACGGTTCGTCCCCGCCCCGGGCGGCTGGCGGACGTGATCAGCAACACGGTCCGGTATGTCCGTTTAGCTCGCGATTACTCACATCGTCTTCACTTCTGCCGCCGTATGCTTCACAGCATGTCCACCACTGTTGAACCCTCCTCCGAGCGATCGGCTGCCGAGGTCAACGAGGAGATCCGGGCCCTGTGGCTCCGGTCGGGCGGGACACTGAGCGTCGAGCAGCGCGAGGAGTACCAGCGCCTCGTGATGGAGTGGGCCGCCGCGTCCCCCGACCCGGAGCGGGCCGCCTGACCCGTCGGGCCTCCGGCGCATCGGAACCCGGCCACGGGGCACCTGGCACCGAAGTGGGTGCCCCTCTCGCACTGACCTCGGCCCTCCGCGCACTGACCTCGGCCCTCCGGACGCCTGCGGCTGCCGCCCCGGCGATCCCCCCAGGCCCTCCTGATCGGGGCGGGCGCCGCCCTGGGGCTGATCCTCTACCTGCTCGCCGCGCAGCGGCAGTTGCCGGCGGTCGCCGTGGTGCTCGCCTCCCTCTGTCCCGCCCTGCCCGTCGTGCTGGGGGTGGCCCTCCTGCGCGAGCCGGTCACCCGGCGGCAGGTGGCCGGCCTCCTCGGCGCGGGGGCGGCCACGGTGCTGCTGACGCCGGGGTGACGGGCGCGGCGTACGCGGCACGGGAGACCGGGGGAGTCCCCGGCGGCGCTCGCGCCGTTCCCCGGGCCCACCGCAGCGCCTATCTTGTGCCTCATGACCAGCAGCCCTCAGGACAGGACCGGTGAACCCGACCCCTTGCGCGCCCTCCCCCTCGACCGGCTGAAACGCCGTACGAGCATGAAGTGGCGCACCTATCCCGAGGACGTGCTGCCGCTGTGGGTGGCCGAGATGGACGTGCCGCTCGCCGAGCCCGTCGTCCGCGCCGTCACCGACGCCCTCCGCCTCGGCGACACCGGCTATCCCGCCGGCACCGCCTACGCCGAGGCGCTGGCCGCCTTCGCGGACAAGCGGTGGGGCTGGAGCGGGCTCGCCGTGGAACGCACCGCGCTCGTGCCCGACGTCATGCTGGGCGTCGTCGAGATGCTGAAGCTGGTCACCGGGCCCGGCGACCCGGTCGTCGTCAACCCGCCCGTCTACCCGCCGTTCTATCAGTTCGTCGAGCACATGGACCGGCGGGTGGCCGAGGCGCCGCTCGGCGCGGACCTGCGCCTGGACGTGGAGGTGCTGGAGGACGCCTTCCGGCGCGCCACCGCGGCCGGCGGACGGGCCGCCTACCTGCTGTGCAGCCCGCACAACCCGACCGGCACCGTCCACACCGCCGCCGAGCTGGCCACCGTCGCCGCGCTCGCCGAGCGGTACGGCGTCCGGGTCGTCGCCGACGAGATCCACGCGCCGCTCGTCACCGGCGGCGCCCGGTTCGTGCCGTACCTGAGCGTGCCCGGCGCCGAACGCGGCCTGGCGCTGATGTCGGCGTCCAAGGGCTGGAACCTCGCCGGCCTGAAGGCGGCGCTCGCCCTCGCCGGGCCCGGTGCCGCCGCCGACCTGGCCCGGATGCCCGAGGAGGTCCGCCACGGCCCCAGTCATCTCGGCGTCATCGCCCACACCGCCGCCCTGCGCGACGGCACCGCCTGGCTGGACGCCCTGCTGGCCGGCCTCGACGGCAACCGGCGGCTGCTCACCGCCCTGCTGGCCGAGCACCTGCCCGGCATCACCCACCGGCCGGGCGAGGCGACGTACCTGGCCTGGCTGGACTGCCGCGCGCTCGGCCTCGGCGACGACCCGGCGCAGGTGTTCCTGGACCGCGGACGGGTGGCGCTCAGCTCCGGGATCCCCTTCGGCACGGGCGGCGCCGGCCACGTACGCCTCAACCTGGCCACCTCGCCGGAGGTGCTCACGGAGGCGGTAGGGCGGATGGCGGCGGCACTGCGGTGAGAGAGCGGGCGGCACCGTGGGCATCCGCGCCACACTCGCCGGCTGACCGGCTGACCGGCTGACCGGCTGACCGGCTGACCGGCTGACCGGCTGACCGGCCGACCGGCCGACCGGTCGTCAGGTCCAGGCCCGGTACGGCTCGTCGACCAGTTGGAAGACCGGCTCGCCCCGCACCGGGTCCTTGGCCGTGGACAGCCGCACCCGGTCCCCGCTGTGGATGCCGATGGGCGGGCCCATGACCCGGCCGCGCACCACGAACCCCTCGGCCATCTCGATCAGGGACACGTTGCGCGCCGCGGGGGTGTTGCGGTGCACCACCGTGGAGCGGCGCACCGTTCCCGTGCCGTCGCTGCGCTCCGTCCGCAGGTCGCTGCCCCGGCAGACCGGGCACAGCAGCCGGTGGTACATGGCGGTGCCGCACCAGGTGCAGCGCTGGAAGACGATGGCCTCGGTGTCCGGGGCCTTGGGGCCGAGCACGCCCGTCGCGGAGCCGGCCGCCTGCTGAGCGGCGCTTGCTGAGGGGTGGTACACGCTGTCAACTCCCTGCACTCGGCCGGAATCCCGCGTGCGCGGTCACCGTGCACGCGCGTGCGCGGCCACCGTGCCACCGCGCACGCCCGACAGGGTATGGCACTCAGTGCCAGACGTAAAGGCACTCCGTACCCTGTTCGTTCGGGTCAGGGTCGCCCGAGCGCGGTCTCGATCTCCTGCACCACCCTCCACAGGGGTGCGCCGCGCCGGGAGACGACGACCATCACGTCGTCGGACTCCTCGCGGCCGGGAGGCGCGGCGGCGTCGCCGAAGGCGGACTGCACGTACCCCAGCGCGTGGTCCACCGCCGCGCTCACGTCCCCCCGGGCGTCCGAACGCAACCAGGAGCGCAGGGCGTTGTTGTGCGCGGCGACCACCGCGGCGGCGATCACGTCGGCCCGCAGCGTGCCGTCCCGGTGGCCGGCGAACCGCCCCCGCAGGTACGCGGCCAGGGCGCGCTCGTAGCGCCAGACCACCGACAGCTCGTACGCGCGCAGTCCGGGAACCTGCCGGGTCAGGCGGTAGCGCTGCACCGAGAAGGACGGGTTCTCGGCGTACATGCGCAGCACCAGCCGGGCCGCGTCGCACACCCGCCGCACCGGCTCGTCGTCCGTGGCGGAGGCGGCCAGGAAGGCCGTCATGTCGGCCAGGCAGCGCTCGTGGTCGGGGAAGACCACGTCCTCCTTGGACGGGAAGTAGCGGAAGAAGGACCGCCGTCCGACCCCGGCGAGCGCCACGATGTCGTCGACGGTGGTCTGTTCGTAGCCCCGCTCCAGGAACAGCCGGAAGGCCGCCGCCACCAGGGCCTCCCGCATCGGCGGCTTCCCGCCCGCCGCCTCCGCCTTCCCGTCGCGGCGGGTCGCCGCACTGCTGGAGCTCATGGTGGGGAACGTAGCACCCGACCGGCCCGGATGGCACTCGGTGCTGTGTGTGGGGGACTTGGTACCTGTCGCGGGCGAAGGGCGAAGGGCGAAGGGCGAAGGGCGAGGGGCGAGGAGCGAGGGGAGCGCTGCCCTGTTCGCGAACCGACAGAGAATCGACGGTTTTCGATCGCGTACGATCATTTCTCGCCATTACTCAGGAGTTCCGCATGTCACCCGTCCGTCCCCGCCTCCTCTACGTCACCGATCTGTCCTACCCGGCGCGCGGGCGGCGCTACTGCGACGAGGACATCTTCCTGACCTCCCGGCTCCGCGCCGACTTCGACCTGGCGCTGTGCCATCCGCGGGACACCGCCGCGCTGCTGGACGCCTTCGACGCCGTCGTCGTCCGCAACAGCGGCCCCGTCCTCGCCCACCAGGACGCCTACGACGCCTTCCGCGAACGCGCCGCCGCCCGCGGGACCCTCGTCTACAACCCGCTGACGGGCAAGGCGGACATGGCCGGCAAGCAGTACCTGCTGGACCTGACGGCGGCAGGGTATCCGGTCATCCCCACCGTGGACCGCGCCGAGGACCTGCATCTGCTGCCCCGCAGCGAGCGGTACGTCGTCAAGCCGAAGCGGGGAGCCGATTCCCTGGGGCTGCGGGTGCTGCCCGCGGACGGGGTCCGCGACGCGGTGCGCACGGCGGCCGGGGACGTGCTCGTCCAGCCGTGCGTCGACTTCGCCTACGAGGTCTCCTTCTACTTCGTCGACCACGACTTCCAGTACGCCCTCCACGCGCCGGACCCCGGCCGCCGCTGGGAACTGGCGCCGTACGAACCCGCCCCCGCCGACCTGGAGTTCGCCCGCCGCTTCATCGACTGGAACGGCCTCGGCCACGGCATCCAGCGGGTCGACGCCTGCCGGGCGCCCGGCGGTGAGCTGCTGCTGGTCGAGCTGGAGGACCTCAACCCCTACCTGTCCCTGGACGCCCTCGACGACCGGCGCAGGGACGACTTCGTCGCCGCCGTGACGGCGTCCCTGCACCGCTTCCTGCGGGCCGGGGGCGCTCCGGGCCGCTGAGGGGCGGCTGAACGGCCGGGCGCCGGGAAGACGTGTCCGGGATGGCGGGAGTGGCCGGCGCGTGGTGTCGTGGCGGGTGAGCGACGACCGGGTGCCGCCACGGCGGACAGGAGGCGCCTGACCATGGAGAGCGCAAGCGCGGCGGACGCGGGAGATACGGCGGACGCGGGGGACATGGACGTCTTCGTCGGGCGGCTCGACCCCGACATGTGTGTGGTGACGGCCGCGGCGGGCGGGGAACGGGCCGGCTGCCTGGTCGGGTTCTCCTCGCAGTGCTCCCTCCACCCGGTGCGGTTCGTCGTCTGGCTGTCCGAGGCCAACCGGACCTTCCGGGTGGCGCGGACCGCGGACGTCCTGGCCGTGCACTTGCTCGCCCGGGAGCAGCGCGCGCTCGCCGAGCTCTTCGGCGGGGAGACCGGCGACCACGTCGACAAGTTCGCGCACGTTCGGTGGCGGGAGGAGCACGGCGGGGCCGTCGTGCTGGAGGACGCGCCTGCCTGGTTCGTCGGCCGGGTCCTGCGGCGGGTGGAGGGCGGCGACCACGTCGGGTTCGTCCTGGATCCGGTCGCATGGGGCGGGCGGCGCGAGGCGTCCGCCGGGGACGCCCCCGAGACCGCCCCGGCGCCGCTGCTGCGGCTCACCGACGCCCGCACCATCCGGCCCGGCCATCCCGCGGACTGACCTCGCCTTCCGCGGACTGACCTCGCCTTCCGTGGTCAGGCCCCGCTTTCCGCGGACTGACCCCGCCTTCCGTGGTCAGGCCCCGCGTCCGCCCGGCCGGGCACCCGGACGTCGAGGACGCACACGTCGTCCCGCCGCCCCTCCTCCAGCATCGCGGCGAGCAGCGCGTCGAGGGAGCCGGGCTCGTCGGGAGGGTGGGCCGCGGCGGCCCGCGCGAGGCGTTCCAGGCCCCGGTCGATGCTCTCGGGCGGCCGTTCGACCAGGCCGTCCGTGTAGAGGACGATCCGGTCCCCCGGCCGCAGCCGGCACTCCGCCTCCCTGAAGACGGGGGTGGTGGTCGCGCCGAGCAGGATGCCGCTCGGGCGGTCGAGGTAGCGGGCCCGGCCGGCGCGCAGCAGCAGCGGCGGCGGATGGCCCGCCTGGGCCCACAGCAGCCGGCGCGTGCCGGGCTGGTAGCGGGCCAGGACCATGCTGGCCGTGCCGTGGGAGCCCCGGGAGTGCAGCAGCAGCGTGTTCAGACGGGCCAGCGCTCCGGTGAGCGAGGAACCGGTGATGACCATGCCCTTGGCGGTGAAGCGGAGCTGGGCCATCGTGGCGACGGCGTCCACGCCGTGACCGGCCACGTCGCCGACGACGAACAGGGCGTCGCCGTCGGGCAGTTCGATGGCGCTGAACCAGTCGCCGCCGACGTGCACCCCCGACTGCGCGGGCAGGTACGCCACCTCGACGCGCAGCCCGGCCGGGCGCAGTGGCTGCCGGGGCAGCGGCAGCAGCGCGTGCTGGAGCCGGGCGGCCAGGGTGCGCTCCGCCCGCAGGACGTCGTACTGGGTGACCATCGCCCGTTCGCTCTCGACGAGGGCCAGCTCCGCCCGCCGCAGCGCGGTCAGGTCCTGCACGAAGCCGAGCACCTCCACGGGGGCGCCGTCGATGCCCGTCACGGCCTCGGCGACGAACCGCAGATGCCGGACCCCGGCCGGCGTCCTGGTCCGGAACGGGAGGTCCAGGGGCCGTCCCTCGACGGTCAGGGCCCGCACGGCGCGGTCCAGCGCGGGCGCCTCGTCGGGCAGCGCCAGGCCGGGCAGGTCGGTGAGGCGGACCGGGCCGTGTGCCGGGTCCCGGCCGAAGATGGCGAACACCTGGGACGACCAGGCGGCCTCGTGGGTGGCCAGGTTCCAGGTGGCCCAGCCGAGGTTGCCCAGCCGCTGGAGGTCCGCCAGCCGCTGCTCCTGCCGGTCGGAGGAGTCGTGCCGCAGCCAGGTCAGGACCAGCCGGCCGTCCAGTGCCGCCACCCGCACCGAGTAGGTGGACAGTTCCGCGACACCGGACACGATCTTCTGGTGCGCGAACGGCGCGCCCTCGTAGGGCTCCCCGGTGAGCAGCGTGTGCAGGCAGCCCCGCAGCAGCGGTTCGCTCTCGGCGGCCGGCAGGCACTCCGTGAGCCGCCGGCCGGCCGGCTCCCCGCCGCCGCGGCCGACGACGTCCGCCGCCTGCTCGGTCGCCGCGTCGATGCGGTAGTCCTGGACCTCCCCGGACGGCGCCCGCAGGGGAGTGAGCAGCATCACCGCGACCGGCAGCGCGTCGAGCACGCGGCGCACGGCGTCGGCGGGGCCGCTCACGGCGCGCCCGGGCCGGCGGGTCCCGAACGTCCGCAGCCGCCCGGCGCACAGCAGGGCGACGGCCTTGAGGTGCTCGCGGGCGGCCGGCGGGAACGGGCCGCCGCCGCGGCGCAGCACACCGAGGCAGACTTCGCCCGCCTCCCCGGCCGCCACGGGCAGCCAGGCCCGCGACCGCCAGCGCTCGGGCGGATCCCCGATCAGCAGGTAGCGCTCCCGGTCCTGTTCGACGTCCTCCAGCCAGCGCGGCCGGCGGTCCCGCAAGGCCTCCAGTGCCGCCACCCCGTCGAGCGGAGGGACCCGGTGCCACTGGGCGGCCAGCGTCTCGTCGATGCCGGCGTGCCCGATCAGT
This sequence comes from Streptomyces sp. NPDC006134, assembly GCF_040628835.1. NCBI lineage: Bacteria > Bacillati > Actinomycetota > Actinomycetes > Kitasatosporales > Streptomycetaceae > Streptomyces > Streptomyces sp. NPDC006134. Next base: position 45,568 of record NZ_JBEXTV010000055.1, read on the forward strand.
TCGAGCCCGCCGGAAGGCAGGCGGGCGTAGAGCATGACGGCGTCGGCCCCGGCGTCCGGCGCGAGGTGCTCCAGCAGACAGCGGGCCAGGTCCTGCGGTGTGCCGACGTGGACGAGGGCCCGGGCGAGGCGGGCGAGGGCGGCGGGGACGCCGTCGCCCGCCGGGGGCGGCGGGGGGACGTCGTGGCCGGTGGGGCGGGAGCCGGTGCCGGGGGCCGCGACGGCGGGCCGCGGATCACGGGGCGGCGTGCCCGGGCGCGGCGGATCGCCGCCGCCGAGATCCCCGAGGGTGACCCAGCACTCCTCCAGCAGGGTGCGGCCCGCCGCCTCGGCGCGTTCCAGCAGCGCCTCGCCCGCGGCCTGCGCGGAGCAGCCGGTCAGCGCCATCACGGCACCCTTGGCCCGCTCCACGACGGCCGACCCCGCCGCCAGGTCGCGCAGCCGGTCCATCTCGGCACGCTGCCTGGCGACGACCTTGGCCAGCGCGGCCAGGTCGGGCGCGGTGCCGGAACCCGCCGGCGTGGCGTGCTCGCTCGTCACGCGACGAGCATCGCACACAGGGACGGGCCCGATGTCCGCCCTGTCGCCACTCGCTTCCGGCGCGCGCCGGACCGGCGCGGACGGGACCGGCGCAGGCGGGCTCGCGCGGACGAGCACCGGCGTCCGGAAAGACGGTCCGGGGCCGGGCCCGTGAGGCGGCGCGCCGCCGGTGTGCCGTGCCCGTCCGCCGACGCCGCGTCCCCGGCGCCGGGGCGTGACCGGCGCCCGGTGCCCCGCTCGGCCGGCGCCTCGGTGAGGGATGCGTCCGGGGCCGGTGCGGATGGATACCCGCGCCCGGTCCGGGAACCCGCCGCCCAGGAAGACCCGGCCCGGCACGACGGAGCCGGAAGATCCCGACACGACCGATCACGACCGATCACGACCGATGAGGAGCCGCCGCCATGACCGTTCCGGAAGAGAACCGGCCGAAGACCGAGACCACCGACGACGTGCTCGACCAGCGCGAGGAACGCGCGTCCCGTCCGCAGGGCGCCACCGGCCGCACGATGCGCGAGGCCCTGGAGGAGGCGCAGGTACGTCCTGACGACTACGACGAGGAGTGACACCGCCGCCCGGCGGCATCCGACCCCGACACGACGGAGCAGGTGAAGACGCATGGGCGCACTCAGCGCTCTGGAAGAGGCCCTGGAGAACCGATGGGAGGCGCTGTGGGCACGGGTCCTCGGCAAGGAACCCGTGGAGCTGCTCGACGCCCTGCGCGCCGAGTGTGACCGCCACGCCGTGGTCTGCGCCGCGGACCGGGTGATCGTCCCCAACGCCTACGACGTCGAACTCGCCGACCCCGTCCACGAGGAGCTGGCGCCCCACAGAAGCCGTGTGGGCCAGGCGCTCACCGACAGCCTGGTACGGCACGCCGAGCGGCACGGCTACGAATGGGCCGGTCCTCTCGCCGTCCACATCACCCGGTCCGCGGACGTGCCCAACGGCCGTTACCGCGTCACGAGCCGCGTGATGCCCCACGTGAGCGCCGAGGGCTTCCAGCACGCCTGACACCGTCCGGCCGCGGGAGACGCCGGAGCGGCCGGCCGGCGCTCACCCGCCCGGGCGGACGGAGGGCAGTGCCGTCACCGGCACCACGAGGTCGGCCCGGTCCCGGGTCGTGGCCACCAGGTCGGCGTTGCGCTGGTCCGTCCCGCGCACCCACGCCACGGCGTCCGCGTGCGACTTGCCGAACTCCACGTGCCGGGCGACGAGCCGCCGGATCCGCTCCTCCTCGGGCGTCTCGCAGAACCACACCTCGTCCAGCTGCGGGCGCACCCGCGCCCAGGCGCCGGTCTCCAGCAGCAGGTAGTTGCCCTCCGTCACCACCAGCCGCGCCTGCGGCGGCACCGGGACGGCCCCGGCGATCGGCTGCTCCAGCACGCGTTCGAACCCGGGCGCGTACACGGCCTCGCCGTCCGCGTGCCCGCCTTCCTCACGCAGCCGCCGCAGCAGCGCCGCGTACCCGGCCGCGTCGAACGTGTCCGGCGCCCCTTTGCGGTCCCGGCGGCCGAGCCGCTCCAGTTCGGCGTCGGCGAGGTGGAAGCCGTCCATGGGCACGTGCGCCGCCCACGGCTCGGCCTCCTGCCCGTTCAGCTCCCGTACCAGGTGCTCGGCCAGTGTCGTCTTGCCCGAGCCGGGGCTGCCCGCGATGCCGAGGATCGCGCGCCGTCCGCCCCCGGTGAGGCTGCGGGCCCGGGCGAGAAGGTCGTCGAAAGTCAGCGGCACACCGCAGAGTGTGTCACCCGGCGAGCCGCGCCACGCCAGGGGGAGCCCGGCCGCCCGTCCCTCCGGTGCACCCGGCCCGCGCCCCCCGTACGGCGGTTGTGGCGCGGGCCACCCGGTGGGATCGGGCCGGGCGGGGAACCGTGACCTGTATGACGACGCAGCTCGGTCTCCCCGAAACCATCCAGGCCTGCCTCTTCGACCTCGACGGGGTCGTCACCAGGACGGCGGTGGTGCACGCCGCCGCCTGGAAGGAGACGTTCGACGCGTTCCTGCGCGAGCGGGACGGCGCGGACTTCCGCCCCTTCACCGACGCCGACTACGACGAGTACGTCGACGGGCGCCCGCGCGCCGACGGCGTACGCGCCTTCCTCGCCTCCCGCGGCATCGAACTGCCCGAGGGAAGCCCCGGCGACCCGCCGGACGCGCAGACGGTCAACGGCGTCGGCAACCGCAAGAACGAGCTGCTCCTGGAGAAGATCCGCACCCAGGGCGTCGAGGCGTACGACGGCACCCTGCGCTACATCGAGGCCGTGCGCGCCCAGGGCCTGCGCACCGCGATCGTCTCCTCCAGCGCCAACACCCGGGACGTACTGCGCTCCATCGACGCCGAGCGCCTGTTCGACGTACGGATCGACGGCGTGGTGGCCGCCGAGCGCAAGCTGCCGGGCAAACCGCGCCCCGACACCTTCCTCGCCGCCGCCCGCGACCTCGGCGTCGAGCCGTCCCGCGCCGCCGTCTTCGAGGACGCCCTGGCCGGCATGGACGCCGGCCGCGCGGGCCGCTTCGGGTACGTCGTCGGCGTCGACCGCGTCGGCCAGACCGACGCCCTCTACGCGCACGGCGCCGACCGCGTGGTGAAGGACCTCGCCGAGCTGGGGGGCCAGGCGTGATCACCAACCGGACGTACACCGTCGAACCGTGGTCGGTGCGCGAGACCGCGCTCAACCTCGACCTGCTCGCCCAGAGCGAGTCCGTCTTCGCCCTGTCCAACGGGCACGTCGGCTGGCGCGGCAACCTCGACGAGGGCGAACCGCACGGCCTGCCCGGCAGCTACCTCAACGGCGTCTACGAACTGCACCCGCTGCCCTACGCCGAGGCCGGCTACGGCTACCCGGAATCCGGCCAGACGGTCATCAACGTCACCAACGGCAAGGTGCTGCGCCTCCTCGTCGACGACGAGCCCTTCGACCTGCGCTACGGGCGGCTCGTCAAGCACGAGCGCACCCTGGACCTGCGCCGCGGCGTGCTGGAACGGTTCTGTGAGTGGACCTCCCCGGCCGGTTCCACGGTCCGGGTGCGCTCCACCCGGCTGGTCTCCCTCACCCAGCGGGCGATCGCCGCCGTGTCGTACGAGGTGGAGCCCCTCGACAGCAGGACCCGGGTGGTGATCCAGTCCGAGCTGGTCGCCAACGAGAGCCTGCCCGGCCCCGACGGCGACCCGCGCACCGCCAAGGCGCTGAAGTCCCCGCTGGAACCGGAGGAGGACATGGCGGCCGGGACCCGGCTGCGCCTGGTGCACCGCACCCGCACCAGCGGCCTGCGGGTCGCCGTCGCCGCCGACCACGTCGTCGAGGGGCCCGAGCGGACCAGCACCAGCACGGAGAGCAACGTGGACGTGGCCCGGCTGACCATCACCTCGGTCCTGGAGCCGGGGCAGCGGCTGCGGGTGCAGAAGACCGTCGCCCACGGCTGGTCGGGGACCCGCTCCCGGCCCGCGATGAGCGACCAGGTCGAGGCGGCCCTCGCGGCGGCGGCCCACAGCGGCTGGGACGGCCTGGTGGAGGAGCAGCGGGCCTACCTCGACGACTTCTGGGGCCGCGCGGACGTCGAGGTCGACGGCGACGAGGAGATCCAGCAGGCCGTCCGCTTCGGCCTCTTCCACGTGCTCCAGGCCGGCGCCCGCGCCGAGCAGCGGGCCATCCCCGCCAAGGGGCTGACCGGCTCCGGCTACGACGGGCACGCCTTCTGGGACACCGAGATGTTCGTGCTGCCCGTCCTCACCTACACCGCCCCCAAGGCCGTCGCCGAGGCGCTGCGCTGGCGCCGGGACACCCTGCCCGCCGCCCGGGACCGCGCCGCCCAGCTCGGCCTGCGCGGCGCCGCCTTCCCCTGGCGCACCATCGACGGCTCGGAGGGGTCGGCGTACTGGCCGGCCGGCACCGCCGCCTTCCACGTCAACGCCGACATCGCGCACGCCGCGGTGCGCTACGCGGCGGCCACCGGCGACGCCGACTTCGAACGCGACACCGGCCTGGAACTGCTGGTGGAGACGGCCCGCCTGTGGCGCTCGCTCGGCCACCACGACCACCACGGCACCTTCCACATCGACGGCGTCACCGGCCCCGACGAGTACAGCGCCATCGCCGACGACAACGTGTACACCAACCTCATGGCGCGGGCGAACCTGCTCGCCGCCGCCGAGGTGTGCGAACGCCACCCCGACGTGGCGGCCCGGTTCGGCGTCGACGACGAGGAGTCCGCCGCCTGGCGGGACGCCGCCGAGGCCGTGCACGTCCCCTACAACCACGAACTGGGCGTCCACGAGCAGCACGAGGGCTTCACCCGCCACCAGCGCTGGGACTTCGCCCGCACCCGGGCCGACCAGTACCCGCTGATGCTGCACTTCCCCTACTTCGACCTCTACCGTAAACAGGTGGTCAAACAGGCCGACCTGGTCCTGGCCATGTACACCTGCGGCCGGTTCTTCGACGAGTACTGCGACGAGGAGCAGATCGCCCGCAACTTCGCCTACTACGAACCGCTGACCGTCCGGGATTCCTCCCTGTCGGCCTGCTGCCAGGCCGTCGTCGCCGCCCAGACCGGCCATCTGCGCCTGGCCTACGACTACACCGCCGAGGCCGCCCTGATGGACCTGGCCGACCTGGAGCACAACACCCGCGACGGACTGCACATCGCCTCGCTGGCGGGCACCTGGATGGCGCTGGTCGCCGGGTTCGGCGGCACCCGCCGCGAGGAGGAACACCTCTCCTTCGCGCCGCGCCTGCCGGAGAAGTTCAGCCGCCTGGCCTTCCGGCTCCAGTTCCGCGGCCGGTGCCTGCGCGTGGAGATCGGCGCCGACAAGGCCACGTACACCCTGCTGTCCGGCCCGCCCCTGAGGATCCGTCACCACGGCACGGCGCTGACCGTGAACGGCGACGGCCCCGTCACCCGCGCCATCCCCGCGCCGAAGCCGCGCCCGGCGCCGGAGCAGCCCCCGCACCGCAGGCCGAACGCCCTCTGACCCGGCGTGACCGGAGTCTCGGACGGGGCGCGCGTACCAGGCGTTCGGGCGGGGCGGCGGCGTCAGGCGACCGGCCGTATTCCGCCCTGCACGCCCGCCGCACCCGGGTTAGTTTGTCGGTGTTCACACAGGGATCACGCGGGCTCACGTAGGCTCACGCGGGCTCACGCGGGCTCACGTAGGCTCACGCGGGCTCACGTAGGCTCACGCGGATTTCGCACAGGGTGAGGGGTGACCATGGCCGACGGCGCGAACGCCACCGTGGCGGGCGTGCGGCGACGTGGCCCGGCGACCGGTTCCGGCGCACCCCCGCGTGCGCGCGACGGCCGTCCGCTCGCCGCCGTGGCCGCCGCCTTCACCCTCGCCCAGCTCGTCCTCGTCCGCCCGGGCATGGGCCTCGGCTGGGACGAGACCGTCTACGTCAGCCAGGTCACCTCCCACACCCCGGCCGCCTTCTTCAGCGCGCCGCGCTCCCGCGGCGTCTCCCTGCTCGTGGCGCCGGTCGCGTCCTGGTCGTCGTCCACCGCGCTGCTGCGCGTCTATCTCGCCCTGCTGTCCGGCCTCGCCCTCTACCTGGCCCTGCGCGCCTGGCGGGGCCTGTTCCCGGCCCGTGTCCTGGCCACGGCCGGCGCGTTCTTCGCCACCCTGTGGGTGACGCTCTTCTACGGTCCGCAGGCCATGCCCAACTACTGGGTCGCCGTCGGCGCCCTGATCTGCGCCGGCTGCTTCCTGCGGGCCCGCGAGCGGGGCGCCGGCCCGGCGGCGCTGTGGGGGGTGGCGGCCGGTGCCGCGCTCATGGCGTGGATGCGGCCCACCGACGCCGTCTGGGTGACCGTGCCGCTGCTCGCCGTCGCGCTCGTCCGCCGCCGGGGGTGGCTCCTGCTCGCCCTCGTGGGCGGGCTGGCGGCCGGGGGAGTGCCGTGGGTGATCGAGGCGTACGCCGGTTACGGCGGCCTCGCGCAGCGGCTCGCCGACGCCTCCCGCATCCAGGGCGGCCTGGGCCGGCACATCGCCGTCGACGACCAGCTGCGCAGCCTGGGCGGCCGCGCCCTGTGCCGCCCGTGCACCGGGCCGATGCCGCATCCCGTGGTCACCCTGTGGTGGTTCGCGCTGCCGGTGCTCGCCGCCGCCGGCCTGGCCGTCGCGGTCCGCGCCGGGCGCACCGCCCGCACCCTGGTCCCGCTCGCCTGCGCCACGACGGCCGCCCTGCCGTACCTGTTCACCATCGAGTACGCGGCGCCCCGCTTCCTCCAGCCCGCCTACGCCCTGCTGGCCCTCCCCGTCGCCGACGCGCTGTGGCACCTCGCCCGGACCCGGGACGGGCGGTGGCGGCCCTGGCCCGCGGCCCTGGTCGCCGTCGCGCTGGCCGGGCACCTGGCGGTGCAACTGGCCGTCCTGGTGCACACCGTGGACCGCAACACCGACAGCCGCCGCGACTGGGCCCGCACCGCCGCCACGCTGCACCGGCTCGGGGTCCGGCCGCCCTGCCTGGTCACCGGCCACGAAGCCATCCCGCTCGGCTACTACGCAGGCTGCTCCTCGGGCAACACCCACGGCAACAACGCCAACACGACCGCGGCCGAGATCGTGAGCACCGCCCGGCGGATGCCGGTCGCCGCCCTCGTCGGGCCGGGCGGCACCCCGCCCGGCTACGCCCGGTCCTGGACCCCGTACCGCATCGGCGACCTCCAGGTCCGCATCGCACCCCCGGCAGAGGGCACGGCCGGTCCCGGGTGACCCCCTCGGGCAGCCCGTGACCGCCGGGCGCGCGGCGGCCCGCGGCGCACGCCCGACGCGGGATGCGGCGAACACCCGCGCGTTTTCCGGCCGTCGGTGCCTGGTAGGACAGGGATGTCGGTTCACGGGACGCGGTGAGGCAAGGGGGACGGCATGGCAGGCAGCGGCACGGACGGCCGGCTGGGGGAAGAGTTCTTCACCCCGGGATCGTCCTCCTTCACCGAATTCCTGGCGGCGCACCGCCCCGGGCTGCTGCCCACGCGGCCCCTTCTGCCCGACGGTGTCCGGGCCGCGCCCGACGCGTTCCCGCACGGCACCACGGTGCTCGCCCTCACCTGCCGCGACGGCGTCCTGATCGCCGGCGACCGCAGGGCCACGGCGGGCAACCTCATAGCCCAGCGCGACCTGGAGAAGGTCCACCCCGCCGACGACCACACCGCGCTGGCCTTCGCGGGCACCGTGGGCCTCGCGCTCGACATGGTGAAGCTGTACCAGGTCGAGCTGACCCACTTCGAGAAGGTCGAGGGCACCCCCATGACCCTCGGGGCGAAGGCGACCCGCCTGGCCGCCATGATCCGGCAGAACCTCGGCCAGGCCATGCAGGGCCTCGCCGTCGTCCCGCTGCTGGCCGGCTACGACCACACGGCACCGGACGGCGCGCGCGGACGCATCTTCGGCTACGACGCCGCCGGCGGCCTGTACGAGAAACGGCACTTCCACGCCGAGGGCTCCGGCTCCCCGTACGCCCGGGGCGCGCTGAAGAAGCTGTTCCGCCCGGATCTGTCCCGGCGCGAGGCCGCCCTGGCCGCGCTGCACGCCCTGTACGACGCGGCGGACGACGACTCCGCGACCGGCGGCCCGGACCTCGGCCGGCGGATCTTCCCGATCGTGGCGGTGATCACCGAGGAAGGTTTCGACCGGCTGACCGAGGCGGAGACGGAGGAGCTGAGCCGCGTGATGGTCGAGCAGCGCGACCGCAGACCGGACGGGCCCGTCGCGGCCCCCTGACGGACCCGCGCGCCCGTGTCCGGGGTTAGAGATCGCGTAACGGGAAACGCGAATGCTGCCACCGAGACGATCGAGACGGCCGGGACGGCCAAGGCGGTCAGCACGACCGGAACGACCGGGACGGTCAGGACGGCCGGGACGATCGGGGCGGACGGACCGAGGCGACGCAGCTCGAAAGGGAGGCAGTGATGGGCACGGACCCGATGGCGGACGACGCCTACCAGCCCACCGGAAGCAACGAGGAGCAGGAGGACGCCGCGCCGCTGGACATGCAGGACGCCGTCGACGAGCGCACCTACGACGACACGCTCGACGAGGGGTACTCCCCGCCGGAGAAGCCGCTCGGGGTCACCAAGCACGGCGTCACGGCCGCCGAACAGCACGACGGCGAGACGCTCGACGAGCGGCTGTCGCAGGAGGTGCCCGACGTGACCGCGTCGCCCGGGGACGGCGTGGGCGACCAGCCGGGCGGGGAGGGCGAGCCGGTCGACCCCGAGGCGGGCACGGACCGCTCCGGCCGCCTGGTCGCCCCGGACGAGGGCGTGCGCACCGACACCACCAAGGAGACGGTCGCCGACGACGTCGGCGTCGACGGCGGGGCCGCCGGTGCCGAGGAGGCCGCCGTGCACGTCGTCGAGGACGACACGACGCTGCCGGGCTCCTCCGGCTACCCGGGCTACCTGCAGGACCGGGACGGGGAGCGCCCCGGCTCGGCGGGCTGACCCGGACACGCGGCGGGCCCGGTTCCGGTGGAGGCCGGAACCGGGCCCGTGACCGTGCGCGGACGGTGTCAGGGCAGCAGCCTGTCGACGGCGGCAGGGCCCTCCGCGGCCAGCTTGCGCCTGGCCCATTCCAGGTTGCGCGGGGTGATGTCCCTGCCGGCCGCGAGGACCAGGTCCTCCGGCGACACCTCGGTGCCGTTGCGGGTGTGGAGCAGGTTGTCCGGGGTTGCGCGGTCGTCGTACGTGCGGGCCCCGGACGGCCGGGACGCGTCGGGCTGGGTCGTCGACATGATCTGAAGCTCCTCGGTCCTGATTCGCCGCGTCGGCCCCGGTGCGGCCACCGGTCCCGACGCCTGCCGTCCCCCGATGTGGTGCATTTTTCCCTGTATCTCCTGATATCACCATTCACCCGGACGGGGCACCGTGCATCCGGAAGGCGCGGAAACGCGGTGTGCGACCCGCCTTCCGCGGGAGGGTGCGGGTACCTTCCGCGGCCCGTCGGAAACCTTGGGGAGGCCGCGCGGGCGGAATCGGCGCCGGCCTTGCCGCCGAAGGCGCCGTAGAGGCCCGAGGCCCGAGGCCCGATAGTCCCGAGAGCCCGGGTTCGGAGTCCCGAGCCGCGAGTCCCCAGGCCCGTGCCGGCGCGCAGGACACCCCCAGGCCCGTGCCGGCGCGCAGGACGCGGGCCGGTGTGCCGCCGCCGGCGGGACCGCCTCGCTCGGCACGGCCCGTGACGCGTGGTGAAACCGGTCGGTCCACCACCGGCCCGCACCTCCTGTCCGCCCATCCCGCCCGTCCGCCCGGTGGGCGCCCCCGGCTCCTGGCGCCCCCGTCACCGCCGCGGCCCTCGGCGGTCCGGCCCGCCGTACCCCGTCGCCGTACCCCGCCACCCCGCTCCGGAGACCGGTGAAATTGCCGATTCCCGCGGCCCGGGCGCCCCCCGACAGTGGCAGCGCAAGTCCAACGGCGACGCCCGTCCGGCCGCACCGCGGAGCGCGACCCCACGCGCCCCCGAGCCATGGGCGGCCACCGGCCGGGCCCCTCGCCACGACAGAGAGGACGACTCGTCGTGCACCGACACCCCCACACCAGCGCCACCAGCGCCCGTCCCCGGGCGTTCCACGGGCCGCGGCGGCGGCTCGCGGGCGCCGCGGCCGCGATCGCCGCCGTCATCGGGCTCGGCACCCTCGGCAGCCCGAGCGCCCACGCCGCGGACAACCCGTACGAGCGGGGCCCCGCGCCCACCGAGGCCAGCATCGAGGCGCTGCGCGGGCCGTACTCCGTCGCGGAGACGGAGGTCTCCTCGCTGCTCGTCACCGGCTTCGGTGGCGGCACCATCTACTACCCGACCAGCACCAGCGACGGGACCTTCGGCGCCGTCGTGATCTCACCCGGCTTCACCGCCACCCAGTCCTCCATCGCCTGGCTCGGCCCGCGCCTGGCCTCGCAGGGCTTCGTCGTGTTCACCATCGACACCAACACCACGGTCGACCAGCCCGACTCGCGCGGGCGGCAGCTCCTCGCGGCGCTGGACTACCTCACCGAGCGCAGCTCCGTCAGAGGCCGCATCGACAGCAGCCGGCTCGGCGTCATGGGCCACTCCATGGGCGGCGGCGGCAGCCTGGAAGCGGCCAAGTCCCGCCCGTCCCTTCAGGCCGCGATCCCCCTCACCCCCTGGAACCTCGACAAGACCTGGCCCGAGGTCCGGACCCCCACCATGATCATCGGGGCCGACGGCGACTCGGTCGCCCCCGTCGCCTCCCACGCCGAGCCCTTCTACTCCAGCCTGCCCTCCGGCACGGACCGGGCCTACCTGGAGCTGAACAACGCCACCCACTTCGCGCCGAACGTATCGAACACGACGATCGCGAAGTACAGCATCTCGTGGCTGAAGCGGTTCATCGACAACGACACCCGCTACGAGCAGTTCCTGTGCCCGCTGCCCCGCCCCAGCCTCACCATCGAGGAGTACCGGGGCAACTGCCCGCACGGCTCCTGACATCCCCCGGGCCCTGGCACCTTCCGGGCCCGGGCGGGGGCCGGCGGCCCCGGGCGGGGGGGGGGGCCCCGGCCTCCCGGCGGGGGCCCCCCCCGGGGGGGGGGGGCGCCCGCCGGGGGGGGGGGGGGGGGGGCGCGGGGCGGC